>DNTK01000564.1 GCA_003508755.1 Bacteroidales bacterium
AAAGGCAAGTGGTCCATGAGGAAATATTATGTGCTGTCCGAGCTTAAGATCAGCTTCATATAAATAGTTGAATGCCCATGATAATGGAGGATCAATTCCATGTGAGTACGTCCACAGGTTCTCCGGGAAAGTTCCAACAACTACTAAAATACCCACAACAAGAATATTAAATAATTCTAGTAGATATGGCTTATCAATGTTAAGAAAAGTAAACCGTTTCTCAATTATGCTCATTAAATGTGAATTTATTAAAACTATTACAAATCCAAAACCACCACAGTAATTCCTGCTCCTCCCCTATCGGCGTGGGCATATCTCCAGGTACGCACAAAATTAAGCGATGCCAGGTAATCGCGTATTAGTTGCCTTAAAATTCCGTTTCCTTTGCCGTGCAGAATAGTAAGTTCCTTTGACTCGGCCATTACTGCTTCATCTAAAAACTGTTGAATTTCGGCCAGGGCCTCATCGCCTCGCATACCGCGTACATCAATTTCGGGTTTAAAGCTTAGTCTTCTAGATTGCAGTTCGGGCGAAATTTGCACTTTCTTTTTTTCTTTGGGCAGATCCTTAGTTTCGCTATGCACTATCTTGCTATCTCAACACTGCTAAGCATATTTCCAAAAGCCACCGTAACATGCTTGCCTTCTATTTTAACCACCTCGCCAATGGTATCCATACCTTGTAATTTTACCTTATCGCCTTCCTGAATGGGTTTTGGCTTTGCCTTTTTCTTTTGTTGAATTTTGGATGTTTCCAGTTCCGGACTTCGGTCAGCAAGCGACTTACCTGCTCTTAGCAGTTCCTGCTTTTTCTTGTCATATTTATCGCCACTGGCATTTTCATTGTTAAAATCAATTCGCTCTGCTTCGAGCCTTTCACGGGCTTTCCTTGTTTTTTCCTTTTCTGCCCCGGCTTCCTTTATTTCGCGTATGGTTCTTTCAACCGTAGCATTGGCGCCTATTAGAATGTTCTTTGCCTCCGATTTTGCTTCGTTTAAAATTTTCTTTCGCTCCTTCTGGATATCTTCCAGTTCCTTTCCATACCGATCGTATAAATCATCCAGTGTTTTTTCAACTTTTCGTATGCGCTGACGCTTCGATTCCCAATAGCGCTTATCGCGAGCTATTTCTCGCAGGTGCTTATCGTAATTAAAGTGCTCCTCTCCTATTTTCTCCGAAGCATTCTTTAAAATATCTTCCGGCAATCCTATTTTTCGGGCAATATCAATGGCAAAAGAACTTCCGGGCTTGCCAATCGATAACTGGTACAAGGGCCGTATAGATTGTGTATCGAAAAGCATGGCTCCGTTGGCAATTCCTGCGGTTTCGGAAGCATAATGTTTTAGGTTGGCATAATGGGTTGTTATTACACCAAAAACCTGGTAGTTATGTAATTTCTCCAAGACAGCCTCTGCAATGGCTCCACCAAGATTCGGTTCAGTACCGGTACCAAACTCATCAATAAGCACGAGCGACTGCTTGTCGGCATGTTTTACAAAATACTTCATATTTTGCAGATGGCCGCTGTAAGTACTTAGATCATTGTCGATCGATTGCTCATCCCCGATATCGATAAAAATCGACTTAAATATTCCTGCCTCGGAGTTTTCACTCATGGGCACCAGCATGCCGTTTTGAAGCATGTATTGCAACAAACCTACCGTTTTCAGGCAGACCGATTTACCTCCGGCATTGGGCCCGGATATTACAAGTATCCTATGCTCATCGGTTAAATGAATATTTAGAGGAACCACGGGTTTTCCTTCCACCGAGTGGGCAAGAAAAAGTAAAGGATGTATGGCATTTTTCCAATCGAACTTTTGCTCATCATGCAATACAGGCAGTATTGCATGTATGCGCTGGGCAAAGCGTGCTTTGGCTCTTAGAAAGTCCATTTCAGCCAGAAAGTCATAACTCGATAGTAAGGCTTCAATTTCAGGTCTCAGGCGATCGGCAAAAGCGAGTAAGATTTTTTTTATTTCACGAACCTCAGCCATCAGAAACTCCCGAACCTGGTTATTAAGTTCAACAACAATGGCTGGTTCAATAAAAGCAGTTTTACCAGTGGCCGATTCATCATGCATCATGCCTCCAAGTCGCCTTTTATTACCTGCCGGAACGGGTATTACCGGACGATCGCTTCGAAAGGTAACTTCGGCGTCATCATCCACCAATCCGTCGGCTTTGGCTTTTTTCAATATACTTTGCAGCTTGCGACCTACTTCGTTTTGTTTTTGCTTAAGCTTGCTACGCACTTCCTGAAGCTCAGGTGAGGCATTGTCCTTAACTTTTCCGTTATCGTCAACAATGCGATTAATATCTTTGATAATAGCTGGAAAGGTCTCTACATTTTTTGTTTCAGCATAAAGATTGGGATACTTTTCACGGCGTTCGTCAGGAGCAAAAAATTTTACCAACTGAACAATGACCGTTAACGATTTACGGATAAAAACCAGATCGGGAACGTCAGGACTCGCTCCCTCTATACGTGCTTTTAAAATGCTTTGCCTAGCATCGATGTAATTATCCTGTGGAAAATTCTCTTCAAACTGAAACACCTTTTTTAATTCGTCTGTTAGCGCCAATGCATGCTGTATTCTGCGAAACGAACTTAAAAACTGCATGCTTTCTACCTTCTCGCGCCCCAATTCACAGAGACATCCTTCAGAGAGCATGGTGCGAATGCGATCAAATCCTATTTTCTGTTCGAAGCTGTCGGGATATATCACTTGCTGTAAATTAGAGCACAAATGTATAGAAAAGTGCTGAAGCGCAAAAGTACAGAAGTGCTAATGTACGGAAAAGTGCTTTACATCTAATGAAAAGAATGTAACCGAAACCCTTGTTCTTGAGAATTTTAGTGTTTGAGCACTTCTGCTATGTAAAGGATTATATCCATCCGCGCATTTTGTAGTAAGTAATAGCGAAATATTCGCGCAATACAATGATTTCGTATTGCAAATAACTCCAGATGTTGTAGCGGAAATTTAAGGCAGCTCTTCCCTGCTGGCTTTTCTTCTTAAGGCTGTGTGCATTAAAATCTTTTGTAAAAGTGGATGTACCGCCTATGTTGGAAAAGCCTGCTTTTTTGAATACACCTACAGAGCGGTACATATGTTCCGGGGAAGTAATCAGCTTAAATACCAATGTATCCAAATCATCCCCAGTAAATTTATTTTTGATGGACATGCATTGGGTATAGGTGTTGTATCCTTCAGACACAAATTCTATGGCAGAACTGTCAACTCCCCTAAGCACTAATTCCTGCTTCATGAGGTCATCGGTTCGGTTAGATATGGAATTAGTGTCGGGAGGCAAAGCCACAATTATTTTAATCCCGGAATCGGAGTGGAAGGCCTTAGCCGCATAATAACACTTTAGCAAACCATCGGCACTGGGCATACTGCCTCCACTCAATACTATTAAATAATCAGGATTTCCGTTGAAGATTGAATTCGAAGTTCCTAAGCCATGATACCGATAATAGGGTATGTGTGTTAAGCTAAGCAGTATTCCCAATAAAAGTATACAACCCAGTACAACGAGCAATACTTGAAGGTATTTCCTTATTCTCCGAACAATCGGTAATATCCGTGGTTGAATATATAACATTATTCTACTGTGTTGAATTTATTGCAAATTAACAAAAAGCAACACAGCGGAAGTAATCTTGAGGGGTGTTATTATGCGTAAAAATTGAACATTCTGGATCTTTACCCATTAACACCATTTAATTAGAACTACTTTAAACAACAACAAATGAGTAAGAAGGAGAACGCCAGCGTAAGACAAGCGGAAGAAATAACCACCGATAATATTTTTAGAGTACACTCGATAAAACACTTGACAGAATCGACGTATATATTGCGTTTCGACAGAAATGGCATGAAATTCAATCCGGGGCAGCACATAACCCTGGGTATGTCCGGAGACAAGCAGTTGCGGGAATACTCCGTTTACAGCCCAAACAATGTCGATTACCTCGAGGTGCTCGTTAAAGAGGTAGCGGAAGGCCATGTATCAAAACGACTGAAAAAGTTAAACCACGGTGATCCGGTAAGCGTAGAAGGACCCTTCGGATTCTTTACCCTGGATGAGAAAAAAGTTGCAACACAAAGTTTCCTGTTTATAGCATCAGGTACTGGAATTGCCCCTTTCCACAGCATGGTAAAGAGTTATAAAGATATTGATTACACAATCTTACATGGAGTAAGGCATGGCAAGGAACAATATGCATCGGAGGTATATCCACCCGACCGCTATATTGGTTGTACCTCGCGCGATGAAGAAGGTGATTTTCATGGGCGTGTGACCGATTACCTCAGAAAAAACGACATCGATTCCAATACTTTAGTATATCTTTGCGGCAATTACGAAATGATACATGAGGTGTACGATATCCTCACAAACAAGGGCCTATCGCCCGATAACATTCGAACAGAAGTATACTTTTAGTACAAAGTGCTAAGATTGAAAGTACAAATAACTGGCATTTAGACTTTGGAAGTCTAAAAAATCTTTGTGCTAAAATCTTAAAGTCTTTATTTATGAGATATCATTTAGTGACACTTGGGTGTCAGATGAACAAGTC
>DNTK01000213.1 GCA_003508755.1 Bacteroidales bacterium
GTCAAGGCCCTGGGTCGTAGAAGCCAAATCAACAGCCTTTTCGGTTTCACTGCCAGCAACATCTGAAATGGTTTTTAACAATTCTTCGCTCGTATTTGATTCAGTGTCGTCTTTGCCTGTAAAATCTTTTCCCACAAACGATAAAACGTACAACGCCTCTTCCTCAGGACTGCCTGAGAATGGAATCATGGTAGTAAGTCCTGTATTTATTTCATTCGTTTCGTCAGAATAATTGTTTCTTGTTTCCTTAACAATAGCGAGAGGAATATTCAGATCATCAAGTATTGTATCTGGTAACCTCTTGTTATCGAACTCCTGTGTTGTTTCCAGTGCTTTTATAAATTCGTCTTTATCACGCTGTGTAAGCATAACAGCAAATAACTCATTTACTTCCTCTTCGGTATAGTTATTATCCTGTGCGTTTGCTATTAACATATTGTAAAGCTCACCCTTAGAGCTATAATCAACATCACCGAGTGTTTTAAGGTAGGCCTGAAGCCCGATGGGTGCTAATAAAGCAATTTCAGGCAGAGCAGTGGGTTCGGGAACGGCAAACGATTCTGCTTGTTCTTCCATCTCCTCTCCCTCTTCAGGTTGTGGAGTATAGTAAACAAAAACTTCTTCCTGATTAATATTGCCACGACCATCAGTAACAGTTATAATTAATTTGTTTTCGCCCGGCTGAGGATTTAACAGGTAAGTAAACCTGCTTTTTGTAACATGAAAATCTTCCGTCGATTTTAATTTGTTATCCGCAAAGTTTTCAACCCGGAGATCGCTTCCTTCTTCGACATTTAAATCAATCGAAACAGGCATGGAATCAGTCATAATGTACTGTTCGGTGTTTATAGTAAGCAGGGGAAGAGTGGCAGGAGGAAGCACAGCCTTTGTCTTGCCGGCCTCTGTAGCCACTGCTGTTATTAAGGCAAGCTCAACATCTGAATTATCTTGAGTAAGACTAAGAACTACCGGAACACTTGCAGGATTAATTCCCTGACCATCAACTAAAAGCTGATAATCTCCCTGCGGAGCGTCAAGGGCAAATCCTCCCAAACTGTCAATATTTGTCTGAGCAACAATTTTTCCTGCTTTATTATCAACAAGCGAAGCAACTAAATTACCTCCTGCAAACAATTCGGGATTGGGAGCATTAACATTTCCTTTAACAGTGTATGTTCTGGGCAAAATATCATTGTATACTTCAACCCAATATATATCCATCAAACCATAGGTAGTTTCCTGATAGTATTGTGAGTAAAGACCAGCATATTCACCAACTGCAACAGGGGCGAAAAACAGATCATCATCGGTTGTATTTAACGGATATCCCATATTTACCGGTTTCACCCATTTATCAGCACCTATTCTTTCCGTTACGAAAATATCATAACCACCCATTCCATCGTGGCCCAGCGAACTAAAATACAATTTGTTGTCGTTGGGTGAAATAAAAGGCGTATCATCATTATAGGCTGAATTCACAACTGGCCCTAGGTTTATTGCTTCGCCCCATTCGCCATTCGATTGAAGCGTTGAACGATAAATATCCAGCCCTCCATAACCACCTTTTCTATTTGAAGTGAAATACAATGTTTGGCCATCTGGCGATATAGAAGCATGTGATTCCCAATATTTTGTGTTTATATTATCGTTGAGTTTTTTTAGTGGTTGCCAACGGATACCCATTCTTTTGCTGGAGTATATGTTTCCATCGTAGTTATCGCTGCGATATACAAATATTTGATCACCATGGTAAGAGATGCAGGTGGTATAAGAATTGCCATCGAGACCAAAATCGGGGGTTAAATTATAGGGTGGCGACCAGGTTCCATTGGAGTCGAGTGTAGTAATAAAAATGGCATCGTAAAACTGAAGTTCCCGCGTAAAAACAAGTGTCTTTCCATCACCTGATAAAACAGGGCGAATATCGGCAAAGCGAGAATTAACCATATCGCCAAGATTTTTCTTCTTAGAATACACAGGTGATTTGGTTATTTTTTTTGCTACCTCACACGAAGCTAATTCTGCATTTACAACATCTAAATTATAAACCTCGGGATCTACAGAATTTTTAAAGGCTGTATAATACTTAATTGCTTCATCGATATTACCGTTAACCCTGTGTGACTGCCCAAGATAATAAAGCACATCGGGGGGCGCCTGTTTTTCCTTGTAATTATTGGTTTTAAACTTCGGGTTAATATGCTCGGAGGCTTCGGTCAGGTGTTTAAGTGAACGATGCTTCTGATAGGGATCATTCAGGTAGCAAATCCCTATTTTATACATCACATTATAATTCTGCGGTTCTTTACTTAATATTCGCTGGTAAAGAGGCAGGGCCTCAGGAAATTCTTCAAACAAGAAATACGACTCAGCTTCAATAAAAAATTCTTTTGGATCAAAATCTTCCTGTGCACCAATACTAATACAGAAGAAAGCAGAAAGGAAAAAAACTACGAAAAAACGTGACTTATAAAACTCTTTCATCGAATGAAATCCGGTTGGTTCTAAACAAAAATATAAATAAAATACTTATATGAAAGCCTATTGTTTTCAATAAGTTGACGAAAAAGTTATTTTATTTGATCGAATTAGTAGCTTTTGGGGGGAGAATAGTTTTCGAGCAACTCCCCTATTCTACTTAAAAATGCACCTCCTAGTGCACCATCTACTATTCGGTGATCGTAACTTAAAGAGAGTGTTAATATATCCCGGATACCAATACTTAGGGTCCCATTGTTGTTAACAACTCCGGGTTTCTTTTTAATGGCTCCAACCGCTAAAATCGCCGATTCGGGTTGATTTATTATTGGGGTGCCTGAAATATTTCCCGTCATTCCCAAATTTGTTATTGTAAAGGTTCCGCCAGTAATTTCCGAGGGTTTTAATTCTCCTGTTCTTGCCCTGGAAGTAAGATCACTTATTGCCAGAGCAAGCTTAGAAAGGCTTAATCGATCGGCATGTTTTACAACAGGAACAATGAGGTTATTGTCCGGTAGTGCTGTTGCAATTCCAATGTGTATATACTTTTTCAGTATGAGTTTATTGTTTTGGAGCAATGATGCATTTATTCTGGGAAACTCTTTTAGTGCTTGAATAACAGCTTCGACAAGTATGGGTGTGTAGGTCAGATTAACACCTTCTTTTTCCTTGAAATTCTGTTTAGCATTATTCCTCCAATTTACCAATGCAGTAATATCAGCCTCAACAAACGATGTTACATGAGGTGCGATTTGCACCGACCGAACCATGTGTTCAGCAATGAGACTCCTGGTGCGATCGAGTACCAGCAGCTCCTCCCCTTCCCGGGGCTGATAATCTTCTGATGGGTATTTCGGTGTATCAGTACCAACTTGGGTTGTAGTCTTGAGGTCTCTATAGGGGCGCCCTGCCTTTATGTATTCGTAAATGTCATTCTTTGTGAGTTGCCCCTTTGCCTGAACTCCTTGTATTTCTTTGAGCTCCTTAACAGAGACTCCCCTGGCCCTTGCAAATTGGCGTATAAAAGGTGAAATGGGATGTTTTTCCTCGGGAAAGGATTGGTTCAGGCTAACTGGTTTGTGAAATGTTTGTTTTTCGGGTTTGTTCACTTCAACATTTGCCGTAGGCTGTTCATCTTTTGTTTTTACTGTCTCCTCCTGCTCTTCCTTCCCATCGTCAATAACAGCAATTATTTCGCCGACTTTGGGTATTTCACCTTCTGAAAAAAATTGTTTGATTAATACTCCCGACACAGGCGCGGGAATTTCAGAATCGACTTTGTCGGTGGCTATTTCAACAATTGGATCGTCTTCTTCAACGGTGACATTAATATCTGCCAGCCAACGGGTAATTGTTGCCTCAATTATGCCTTCACCCATTGCGGGTAATTCAACTTCAATTTTTGCCATTTAAGACTGTTTATTAGCTTCTGCCAAGTGAACGATGCGCGCGGAACATAATCGTTATATCCGTGAGAACGCTGTAGTTTTTTACATACATAATATTCAGCCGTTCTTTTACCAACTCGGTAGGTGATTCCTTCTTCCACCCATCATCAGGTGTTAATATTCCTTTCTTAAAATCAGAATGTTCATCGATGTGGTGATGTTCCCATGCCAGGCCCACCCAGGTTCGGCGTCCATAAATCACTAAAAATATGTTTCTTAGTAATCCTATTGGCGAATCCGTTAAAATTATCATTAGAGGACTCAATACGAACAGGACTACTGCAGACATTATGTCAAACAGCCTTTTTTTTCTTTTGTTCACTCCTTTTGTGAGGGAATTCATATCAATCACATATAAGTCGCCCGTTGTATGGATAGAGCTGCTGCCAATAACTGAAATGCTTTCAGGTGGTGCAATCTTAAACTCTGTACTGGGGTTTGATATTAGCAACATTGCTTCTATTATCGAAGCCGCTGTTAAATCTTGTGAGCAAAAAATTATCTCATCAACTTTGTTGATCTTAATTATTTCGCCAAGTTGCTCAATGTGACCCAAGACTCCTTTAGATTTGGTTGCTTTTGAACTATTAACACGTCCAATAAACTCGAAGTTTAGTTTTGATTCCTTTAAAATAGTCAATACTCTTTCTGATTCAGTTACTGACCCGACGGTAACAATTCGCTTTACAGCCGATGTAAGCAATAGCTTTCTGTTTTGACTAAAAAGAGCTGTACCTATGAGTCTTGAGCGAAACACCGAAATAATTACCCATATGGTTCCTAAAAGAATTAGCGCCCTGGAAAACCTCAAACTCTCTGGAAGGAAGGAATAAATCAATACTATGGCCACCGATCCCCAAAATGTGCCTTTAATTAAGTCGGATAGCTTAATTTTTTTATCATATCCTCCTGCAAAGTAGATGAAAAACATCCAGATAAGTACATAAGCAGGAATAACATAAGTAAAAAACTCCGGCGGATAATACCCTCTTTGCCCAGATTTATATAGCTCCCACAAGGGTGTGAAAAAATAAAACCCAAGATAGATAAATAATGCATCCATAATAGGTTCAAAAGTAGCTAGAACAACTCTTCGAATGATTCCAAGTGCTGCGCGAAAATAAATTGCAAAATGAATTAATATCGAATATAGATTAGCTCTTTTCTTTGTAAAGTGTTTTTGAGCAAATATGATCATGGCTTTATAAAAAACCATTACATAATTAATACTTCCTTTTTTTGTACTTTCACCTTTGTAGTGTATAATTGCTGTGTCAGAGAAATAATAGTTCTTAAATCCTGCTTTTAAGATCCTGTAGGAAAGATCGATGTCTTCGCCATACATAAAGAACGTTTCGTCGAGTAATCCGATAGTATCCAATACTGATTTGCGAAGCATCATAAATGCCCCGGCCAAAACTTCAACTTCATGATTTTTATCTTTATCGAGATAGCCAAGGTGGTATTTCCCAAATGTTTTCGATTTAGGAAAAAGTGCCGATAAACCAAAAATTTTATAAAATGCTACCAATGGAGTGGGCAGTGCGCGCTTAGATTCGGGCAAAAATTCGCCCTTTCCGTCGATCATCTTTACTCCCAAGCCACCAATATCAGTCTTTGCATCGCAAAAATCAATGCATTTTTTTAGCGTATCTTCCTGGACAAAGGTATCGGGGTTGAGCAATAATATATACCTTCCGATAGCCTGCTTTATGGCCTGATTGTTGGCCTTAGAGAACCCTGCATTAAATTTGTTTTCGATAAGTTTTACCTGTGGAAACTTCTCCCTAACCATTTGACAGGAGCCATCAACAGAGTTATTATCAACTACAAACACTTCGGAGTTTATGGCCTTAACACTTTTAAAAACCGAATGAAGACACTGCTCAAGAAAGTGCTTTACATTGTAATTGACTATTACGATGGATATGTCCATAATGATGTTAACCCCGGGTATTAAACGATGGTATTAAGAGGTTATTATTCTGTGCACTCCAGGTAGTATATTTTACAACCGCTTCGATTCTGGAAAGTACATGCACGGTTAAAGTTATGGCAGGCATCTTTCAGCTCTCCTATTTTATAATAAGCCATACCCAAATTGTAATAGGTAATTCCACTATTATCCTCATACTGAATTGCCTTGTTAAAGTAACCGATGGCATCATCGAACAAGCCCTGCTCGTATTTTAACATTCCCCAACTATGGTAAGTAGTGGCACTCCTGGGATTCAGTTGAATGGCTTGTTTAAAATCCTCTTCTGCTTTTGTAAAATCGCCATAGTAATAATATGCGGTGCCACGATTAAAGTATATTTTTTCCATTGCCTCTTCGGGCATATTATAATAGTCGGCATTCAAAAAATCTTCAACAGCTTTTCCATATTTTTGCCTGTACATATTAATTAGCCCACGCATATAATAGTACTCGGGTTGTTGTGGGTAGATATCAATGTTATTATCTATCTCTTTTAACAAGGTTTTCTCCTTACCCGCCTGAATCATAATGTTCACTTTCTTTTCGAGGGTGATAATATGCAAGGGTTCTATATCAAGTGCATTCTCGATGTGTTTTAAGGCTTCTGTATAATTATTAAGGGTTGTATATCTGTCGGCCTGTTTTAACTCAGCATTTATCAGGGCATCCTGAGCATAAACTGTTGATCCGAATACAACGAAAAGCAATATGATAATTCTGTTTACCATTATTTGAAAGATTGTTTGAAGCAATTTATTAAAAAAAAACATGCTCCACCAGAATAGATACGAACAGTATCTATTGTTAGCATTTTGTTACATGTTATTTCGCCATTTTTTTAAAATCGGTTGAAAGTAAACCATCTGGTTTGTTTGATTTAATTCTATGATAATCAAAGTAGTAGAAATTCGCATCTGCAGCTCCGATAATTGCTTTGTAACAGCGGGCATCTAATTTTGTGCCTTCCGGTCCCACCTTGTGCAAAAACACAATGTTATCGTCGCGATCCTTAATAGCCTGGGTTATCTCCTCTTTAGTTACAATCTGGAATTTATGAGGATAGTGCTTTCTGATTCTCGCAGCTGAGTTTACATCTTTGCTGAGTTCTTCTTCCAGCACATATAATGTTTTGGTTTTAATATCCTTGATGTTATTGTTATAGTGTTTGAACACATTCGCTGAAACAATTTCCGGGTGCTCCTTAATAAGTAAGGTGTGATTCTGAATAAACCGCACCAATAAAGCCAGTTTATAGATATAATTATCTTCTTCCACACTGTAATAGGCTAAAGGTACTGAAGCTAAATCAGGCATCTGGTTTTTTCGGAAATAATCACCTCCAAGCGAAAGATGAAGGAACCTGTACCGCGCATCTGTTTTATCATTATCGAACATTACCTGAGACATGTAAAGAAATGAGTATTGTGGATCGAATCGAAGTTCTTCAAACTCCTTGAATGTAATAAAGTCAAACTCCGTAATTGTCCATTCCTGTTCCATCACTTCTCTAATAACCATATTATACTCAAGCAATGGATTATCCAATAAAACAACCAGTGTTTTTGTGTTATAAAATGCATTGATATCATCTCGTGAAGGAACATAATCCTGTGCTTTTGTCAAGCTAGACATCACCAGGCACAAAAGGGCAATAACCACAATCTTTCTCATAATAATGTTATTTTAATTTAACTAAATAAAGTGGATTTCTTTGATTGTATTTTCGAATATAAACAAATTTTAATTGCTTTTTCTTTTTGTTTGAAAGTTGCATATACTCGGTATGAAGTTCGGGATCGTTCATCAAGATAACTTCAATGCCCTCTACATTATATTCAAGCACTCTGCCGGTTTTAAAATCGAGGACATATTGCACCATCTCAGTTTGTGTAGATACCGACGGGGAGTAGGTTGAATAAGGATAATTATACGAATTATAATAGGGATAGGTATTGTTGCTCACCTCATAAGTTTGATAGGCAATAAAGTGGCTGCAGCTTCCGACAAGGGTTATCCTGAAATATCCGTTGCCCACTCGGATATATAAAAATCCATTTCTTGAATACCCCCAAATTTTATTGGTATTTACACTTATCTTATTTCCAACATTGTCAATAAAATACAGTTTTGATTTGGCCAGCACTTTGTCAAAGAATTCGTTGCTGTTATAGTCTACATCGGTAATGATTCGACCCTTTGATATAGGTGCGTTATAGATCACATTTTTAAAGTCTAAGAAAACTCCCTCTTTGAACTTAAAATCATTCGTATATGCAATTAGTGTATCGTTCTGAAGAGAAGCAGATTTAAGCGATGCTGGGATCAATACCAATAGGATTATTGCTGCTACAGGGAATACAAAGCTGAATTGTATTTTTCTATTTCCTTCCGATTTACCTATCCACCGAGTCATCATGAATTCTTATGCGAGTTTTGTTTGATATTAAAATTACAAAAAATAATCTTACTATTTTAGCCCATTAACTATAGCTATTTTCGTGCCAAACTTAAGCTATGTATATTTTTTTAATTATATTTAGCTTATGATAAACGACTTTGACTAAACCAGACCCTATTCATGAAGTTATTAATCGGATTGATTGATAAAATACGAAGCAAAGCAGGTAAGAAAGTTGCCCCGGAAGACCTTATTACCACAATTTTGGTGGCATTTTCCAGTCTTTTTTTAGTTGCTTTCCTTTTTATTTACCTGATATTAGGAGTTGTGGCTCAAAATTATATACTCTCAGTTGTTTTGGGACTTGCTGCTATTCTTGTATACATTAACTATTGGTATCTGTTTAAAAAAGCTAATGTAGAGTTTGCCAGCAATGTATTTATTGCATTAACAATTTCTATTTTAGGCTATTTGTTTGTTTCCGGAGGTACTTCGCAAACTGGTTTCTTGTGGTCGTTTATGTTTCCTCTTCTGGCAGTCAGCATTAAAGGACTAAACAGGGGTGGCTACTTATCCTTATCCTATTTAGCTATTATTATTGTGCTTATTATTGCTGGTAACTACCTTACCGCTTTAAAAAGTTATGACCTGCAAATTAGTTTGCGTATTATTGGAACCTACCTTTCGATACATTTGATGCTCTTTATCTATGAATACCTGAAAAGGATTCATTCTGAACGTTTAAAAAATGAGATTGAACAGAATAGTCAGGCTTTAAAGAAAAAGGATGACTTTCTATCGCAATTGTCTCATCAGATCCGCACACCTCTTAACAATATTACACTTATAAATACCATGGTTAATCAAACCAGATTTGACCCGGAACAACGCGATTTATTTGAAACAATAATCGCTTCGACCAACAACCTGGTAAATGTGGTAAATAATATAGTTAAAGTATCTTCCGTTGATGTGGACGATAAATTGGCTTCTAAGGTATCTTTTAACCTCCATTCGACAATTGACAACACCCTTCGGTTATTCGAAAACCAGCATAAAGATATTCTTAAGATTCATTTCGATAATTCAATAAAAGATGACTTTATAGGAGATCCAGTAAGAATAAAACAACTGTTTCTTACATTTATTGAGAATTTTATAAAAACCAATATAAATGACGAAAAACTGGAGTTAAATATAAAAGTTGATATCAGCAAAAAGGATTCACTCAAACCCGTAATTTATTTTAAGGTTTATTCACCCAGTTTTAAGATGGTTGAATTTAATTCTGATTATTATTTTACCAGTATTTTAACCCAATTTGATCCAAATGCTGCTGATTCATTAAAAATGTTATATGATTTTTCTATTGCAAAACGGATTATTGAGTTACACAATGGAGAGTTAGAACTTAACCGCAGTGATTGCTTGTTTGGTTTTTCATTGGTGCTTAGCAAAGCACAGGATAAAGTTGCTGCTGTAGAACAGGAAAAAACAGGCCTTATACAATCGCATATTGCCACGACCCTTACTGAGGCCAATATTTTATTGGTAGAAGACAACTCTATTAACCAAAAAATAGTTCTGTTAAGCCTTAAGGGAAAGGTGAAAAACATTGATCTTGCCAGCAATGGTAAAGAAGCATTGGATAAGTTCGGTACTACCCGCTACGACTTAATTCTGATGGATATTCAGATGCCAGTTATGAATGGAATTGTTGCAACAAAAAAAATCAGAGAGCTCGAAGCAAGCACGAATTTGCATACGCCCATCATTGCGATTACAGCAAATGCCCTTTCCGGTGATAAAGAGGCTTGTATTGCTGCCGGAATGAACGATTATATTAGCAAGCCCTTCCAGGTTGAGGTGTTATTAAAAAAGATGGAAAAACTGCTAACCGAGGAAGTAAATTAATTGTATCGGAATAAATTCTAACCGGATAGTTTCCGATAAATGAAGAACAGGTTATATTTTCTTCTGGTGTATTCGCAATCCCATAACAAGAATATCATCCACCTGGTCTAAGTCACCCTTCCACTCCAAAATACTTTTCTTTAGGAAATCGGCCTGTTTCTCCATGGGTAATTGATGCAATGCCAGCAATAAATGCCGGAACCGACGGTATTTATATTTTTTACCTTCTGGTCCACCAAATTGGTCGGCAAACCCATCTGTAAAAATATATATGATATCTCCATCCTTAAGCGGAATAACATGGTTGTTAAAGTAACGAATATTATCATCTTTTTCATAGACTCCTACAGAATGCCTGTCGCCTTTGATCTCCATTATTGAGCTGTCCCGCACAATATAGAGTGGGTTAAATGCTCCAGCATATTCAAGCAGGGTAAAATCTTCATTTAACGAACAAAAAGCCAGATCCATTCCATCCCTCAATTTCATTTCATCTACATCTCCAAATACACGTTCAAAGTTTCTGCTAAGGCTGTTTAAAACCTCTGCTGGTGTGCTAATCCCCTCAATCTCGGTAATTCTTCTAAACAATTCTACTCCAATTATCGACATGAAAGCTCCTGGCACACCATGGCCTGTGCAATCTACTGCCGAAAAGAATGTTTTATCTTCAACCTGATTTATCCAGTAAAAATCGCCACTCACAATATCTTTTGGTATGTGTAAAATAAATGAGTCGGGAAAAACAGATGAAAATAATTTATCCGAGGGCATCATGGCCAATTGAATCCGGCGGGCATAGTTTATACTGTCAGTAATATTTTTGTTCTTTAATGTGAGCTCTTCTTTTTGCACCTCAATCTTTTTGGCAATGCGTTCCTTATCCTTGTATTCCCGGTTTATCCTGCGCAGGTTTCTTGTCCGAATACGAATTAGCAAAACAACCATAATGATGATGGTAATAAAATAGATAAAATAAGCCCAACGTGTTTGAAGCAGCGGTGCCTTAACAAAAATTACAATGCTTCGTGGTACTTTACTTTCCAGGCCATGGCTGTTTTTTGCCTTAATGAGTAATTTGTATTTTCCGGCTGATAACCGACCAATAGAAAGCTTATTCTTTCCTTCTACTACTTTCCATTTTGCTGGAGCATCAAAAGGTTCCAGGCTATAGCTAAACGCTGTGTTCTCTTGCGAGAAATAATCAAATGTTGTTAACTCCAGCTCAAAAAGTCTGATGTCGGGACTAACAACTAGTGTATCGGAGCTAAAAAAAGCTATTTCCTGAGTTTGTTTTAATCCATAGAAATTTGCAAAAGAAATATAGACCTCTGGTGTAACTGTTCGGCGGTATACCTGTTTGGGATCAAAGTTTACCTTTTGATTAGTTGAGACAAAATTTATAAAGCCCTGGCTATCAAGAAAAGCACATTTGTTGATAAAAGATGTAAACTCTACACCATCGGTATAACCAAAGAACATTTCTTCATTCGTACGGTAGTTTATTGCTCCTAAACCAATATCGGTGCTAAACCAAATCTCGGGCAATTCTGCAGCTTCTATTAAGCTGTAGACCTTACCACTGTAGTGCTTTACAAACTGTTCAGATAGTGTTGCTGTCGTATCAGGTATAAACTGATACAGGCCGCTGTTTGTTGCAATCCAGGTTTTTCCATCGTATGATTGTAATATATCGGTAATGTTCACCTTAGCATTGAAAAGTGAATCGGGTAGCAACACTTCGAGTCGACATAAATCCTCATTTAACCTACTAATTCCCTTTTCATCTATAAGATAAACATCCTCTCCGGCAGGAAAAATATTAATCGCCCCAACACCGCAAATTTCAACCAACTTATTGCCATCAAGCCGGTAAATTCCAGTAGAAGAGGTAATCCAGAATTCATTTCCTATTCTGCTTATTGTGTTTATTGAAACAGTATCGCTCAATTGTATGTATTGATTTTTCTCTAAATCCAGGCTGTAAAGCGATTCATTGTTTGCGAAAACCAATCGGGAATCAATCAGGCATATTGAAGTTATATCGGAAATAGGCAGCATTATTTCAAGATCTTCGGGAGCAAGATAAAAATAAGATTCACCATTGAAGGATGTATAAGCAAAACCTAATTTCTCTGATTCGGTAACTATGTTTGAACCGGATGCATTATCAATTTTCTCATTTAGTATGGTTTGATAATCGAAAACTTTGCTGTATGGGTTTATTTTAAGCACCGATTGTGAGGCGGCAATCCAAACAAGACCACTGCTATCCAGCAGTACATCATTTATCTGTGTTTTATTAAATCCGTATAATTTTATCGGATCACTATAACCATTCTCAAAAACAGAAAGCAAAAAAACATCGTCTTTTGTAGTAACAACCATGTTATTGTTAAGAACCTCCGAAAGATGTTCAATGGCATTGCTAAAACGGGCAATTTTCAGGTAATTTCCAGTACTAATATTATACTTGTATAGTTCATTATTAATTGCAATTACCAGATTATGACTATCGAATTGTTGTAATGCGTACGATGTAACATTTATATCGGCAGGAAGCGGAGAAATTGCTCTGGTATTATCCAACAGGTCCAGTTGAATTAGTTGATTGCCATCAATAAACCATAAACTGTTCTCAGCCAATAAAGGGTTTAAAAAAAGTGAATCCCAACTTTGAAATAAAGTGTCGATTTCTTTGCTTTCTAAACTATATCTGGTAATGGAATTCGAAGAATGAATTAAAATATTTAAATGGTTATAGATTGAAATGAATTTCGTTTGCTCAACCGAAGATAACCTCAATATGGGTTCCGAGATTTTTGAGAGAACATGATACTTTTCAATTCCGAAGGCTGTTAAGAGAAAAATATTACCAATATCGTCTTGAAGAATATCATGAATGTAATCGTTAGTAAGATCTTTGCTGTCAAACAGCAATGAGTGTTGTGATTTAATTGAATATCCATCGTAATAGAATAGGCCACTATTTGTACCCAGCCATAGCAATCCTTTATTGCCTAAATGAATGTCCGTTACCTCTGATACAGGGAATTGATTTGAAGGTTGAATCCTTTCTACCGAATAAGAATCACTGGCCAATAATATATATGCAAACGTAAACCAAAAAAATATCGGTAAAATAAACCTCATGAAAATCGCTTCGAAAGTTACTAATTAAAGTTAATCAACTATTAGTTAAGATACAATTTTAACTCAAATTTCAATACAGGAGGCATACTTTTATAGCGATTATTTTAAAACTTTTATTGTAGGTAAGTTTTTATTGAAGTAAAACAAACTGGCGAATTAAAGGGAAATTTTACCCATAGAAAAACAATATTGCTATATTTTTAGTGATAATAAACCCACGTTTTTCTAATGTTCTGCAGTAAAGTATTATTTATTTTTCTTGGCCAATTGCTCAAGCATATCGGTGGTAACCGATTTTGGACGTTCAATGGGGAACCCTAAAGCACGATCCCATACAATGTTGGCACAAACACCAATTGCCCGTCCAACACCGAATAGAACGGTATAAAACTCATATTCTTTTACACCATAATGCCACTGAATAACTCCTGACTGTGCATCGACATTGGGCCAAGGGTTCTTGGCTTTTCCATGTTCTTGAAGAATTGGTGGTACAATGTTATAGAGCATATCGACATACTTGAATAATACATCTTTTTTAAGATGTTTCAGACTAAAATCACGTTGTAAAGTATAGCGTGGATCAGTTTTTCTTAGCACTGCATGGCCATAACCTGGGATTACCTGTCCTGAATTAAGTGTATCCCATACAAATTGTTTTAGCTCTGGCTCAGTAGGCTCGCCATCACCCATGTATTCTTTAAGGGCTTGCAACCAGCGCAATACTTCCTGATTCGCCAAACCATGTAATGGCCCTGCCAAGGCATTTATCATGGCTGAAGTTGACAGGTAAATATCCGATAGCGAACTTGCTACAAGGTGTCCTGCATGTGCGCTCAGATTTCCGCTTTCGTGGTCGGCATGTATAATAAAATGTAGACGGGAAACATCATCATAGGGTTTCCCTATGCCCATCATATGTGCAAAATTAGCAGCCATATCGAGGTCCGGATTGCTGGGAATATAGTTTCCACCCTTGTATAATTTAGAATAAATGTAGGCAGCTATGGTAGGTAACTTAGCTAATATATTTAACGCATCTTCGAAGGTGGGTTCCCAATAGTCTGATTTGGGTATCCCGGCACGGTATTTTCTGTTAAAAAATGATTCGCGAGACATACTGAGTATGGCTGTTGAAAAAATGGTCATTGGGTGACTGTTGGGTGGAAACGCATCGATAACCTCATACACATAGCGCGGTAAAATACGACGTTTTCTAAATTCATCGCCTACTTCCTGAACCTCTTCGCGTGTTGGAATATCACCGGTTAATAATAAATACAACAACCCCTCTACACATGGCATATCACTGTTTTCTGCTTTCGGAAGTAGTTTAAAAACTTCTTCGAGTGTATATCCGCGGTATCTTATACCTTCGTTTGGATCGAGGGAAGAAATATCGGTAATTAAACCTTTAATACCTCGCATTCCTCCCAAAACCTGCGAAACTGTAACATTATCTATAACGACATCTCCGTAATTTTTGCTTAACTCTTTTATCCTGGGTCGGTGTTGCTCTATTTTCTCGGCGAGTTTATCTTTAAGAGTTGCCATTATTTTGTTGTTTTAATTATGTATACTGACATATATATTATGTATATCTAAATATAGATATATTTAGATACTAAACAAAGCAATTGTAAATTGTTGTCACTATCTGCAATGAATTTCCGGAACGAACAAGTACCAGATTGCTTCAACCTAATAACATTAAAAATGAATTTTAGTTTAAACAGGTGCTTAAAAGAATAAAAAAAGGCCACTCATTTTGAGTGGCCTTTCGAACTATCTAAAAGTTGAATTTACTTTTTGTATCCATAAATTGCATGTTCACCTAATTCCTCTTCGATGCGAAGCAATTGATTATATTTCGCAATTCGATCCGAACGAGACATTGAACCTGTCTTAATCTGGCCTGAGTTGGTCGCTACCGCGATATCTGCAATTGTGGCATCCTCAGTTTCACCAGAACGGTGAGAAGTCACTGAAGTAAAGCCAGCGCGGTGAGCCATCTCAATAGCATCAAGTGTTTCGGTTAGTGTACCAATCTGGTTCACTTTAATAAGTATTGAATTAGCTGCTCCCAGGTCGATACCTTTTTTAAGGTACTCCACATTGGTTACAAATAAATCATCCCCTACTAACTGACACTTGTCGCCAATTTTATTGTTCAGGATAACCCAACCATCCCAATCGTTTTCGTCCATTCCATCTTCGATAGAATCGATAGGGTATTTCGAAATTAAGTCGGCAAGGTAGTCCGCTTGTTCGGCAGAGGATCTTTTTGCACCGGCGTCACCTTCGAATTTCGCATAATTATAAACGCCATTTTCGAAGAATTCAGATGAAGCACAATCAAGGGCAATTTTCACATCATCACTTGGCTTATAACCTGCTTTTTCAATGGCAGCAATAATACTATCAAGAGCCTCCTCAGTACCACCTGAGAAGTTAGGAGCAAATCCACCTTCATCACCTACAGCAGTGCTAAGGCCTTTTTCTTTAAGAATAGATTTAAGAGCGTGAAATACTTCAGCGCCCATTCGTAAACCTTCCTTGAAAGTATCGGCACCTACAGGACGAATCATAAATTCCTGGAAGGCGATTGGAGCATCTGAGTGAGATCCGCCATTAATAATATTCATCATAGGAACAGGCAATGTTTTGGCATTTGTTCCACCGATGTATCTGTAAAGTGGCAAGCCATGGTATTCTGCAGCAGCTTTGGCGTTAGCCAAAGAAACACCGAGGATAGCATTTGCTCCTAATTTAGCCTTGGTTTTAGTACCGTCAATTTCCAGCATTTTTTTATCTACTGCAACCTGATCGAAAGCATTCATCCCAATCAGCTCTTTAGCAATAATGTTGTTTACATTATCAACAGCTTTTTGCACACCTTTACCCAAGTAACGACTCTTGTCGCCATCGCGCAATTCAAGTGCTTCGTGCTCGCCGGTTGATGCTCCAGACGGAACCGCCGCACGGCCAACAATACCACTGGCAAGTGTAACTTCAACTTCTACAGTCGGATTACCACGTGAATCAATAATTTCACGTGCATGTACATTAGCAATTTGTCCCATTATAGTTTTATTTTAAAGGGTTATTTATAATTTATCGCAAAATAAAAAAAGGGATTTAGTATCTGCTACTAATCCCCTTTAATTCTTTGCTAATATTTTACTTAGTCATATTCAGGATACGCTAATTTATTTCGATTCTTCTTTAGCGTCGCCTTCAGACTTGTCCTCTTCCTTCTTTTCTTCAGCCTTTGCTTCAGCTTTTGGCTCTTCTTTCACATCTTCCTTTGATTCATCAGCAGCCACTTCTCCGGCATTAGCTTCGGTACTTTCAACTTTTTCCTCAGTAACTTCTTCTGTTACCTCTGCAGCATCTTCTACTGCTGCTTCGGCTGCAGTTGCAGCTTCAGCTTTGGGCTTGCTGCCACCACGTCTTCTGCGGCGTGTTGATTTTCCTTTTGCCTCATCTTTGGCAGCCAAAAGATTTTCGTTGTAATCGACCAACTCAATTATACACATATCTGCGCTATCGCCAAGACGGGTGCCAGTTTTAAGAATTCTGGTATAGCCACCGGGACGATCAGAAATCTTTGGTGAGATTTCACGGAATAGTTCAGATACTGCATTTTTATTCTGCAGGTAGCTAAACACAACACGTCTTGAATGTGTTGAATCTTCCTTTGATTTTGTAATTATTGGTTCAACGAAAGATCGTAAAGCTTTTGCTTTGGCTGTTGTTGTTGTAATTCTCTTATGGAGAATTAATGAAGTAGCCATATTTGCCAGCATTGCTTTTCTATGGCTGGCAGTTCTTCCTAAATGATTGAATTTCTTCCTGTGTCGCATCGTTTATCAATATTTTGCGCTATTCGCAAGCGTACCTTATTCTTTATCTAACTTATATTTGGCGATATCCATCCCAAAATTAAGCCCCATATTCTCCAGCAATTCATCAAGCTCTGTAAGTGATTTCTTCCCAAAGTTGCGGAACTTAAGTAAATCGTTCTTGTTAAATTTTACCAAGTCACCCAGTGTTTCAACCTCAGCGGCTTTCAGGCAGTTTAATGCACGAACCGAAAGGTCAAGATCAACAAGTTTTGTTTTTAAAAGCTGGCGCATATGAAGTACTTCTTCATCGAATTCCTCGTTGGCTGATTCACCTTCGGCATCTAGGGTTATCTTCTCATCAGAGAACAACATGAAATGGTAAATAAGTATTTTAGCAGCTTCTTTTAGTGCATCTTTCGGATGAATTGAACCATCTGTTTCAATATCCAGTACTAACTTTTCGTAGTCAGTTTTCTGCTCAACACGATAGTTTTCGATGGCATATTTTACATTTTTAACAGGTGTAAAAATGGCATCTATCGGAACCAGTCCAAATTCGGCATCAAGTGGCTTATTTTCTTCAGCTGGAACATAACCGCGTCCTTTATTGATGGTTAATTCCAACTGCAGTTCAACACTTGGCTCCATGTGGCATATCTCAACATCAGGATTCAATACTTCGAAACCACTTAGATAGCGATTTAAATCGCCGGCTTTGAATGTTTCCTGACCACTAATGCTAACCGTGATTTTTTCATGATCAACATCTTCAATAAGTTGCTTAAACCTTACTTGTTTAAGGTTAAGAATGATTTCAGTTACATCCTCAATAACTCCTGTTATAGAACTAAATTCGTGCTCTACGCCCTCTATTTTAATGGTGGTAATGGCATATCCCTCGAGCGAAGAAAGAAGAATACGACGTATTGCATTACCAACGGTTATTCCATAACCTGGCTCTAACGGACGGAATTCAAATTTACCAAAGTAATCATCCGCTTCAAGCATTATTACTTTATCGGGTTTCTGAAATGCTAATATTGCCATAATAAAGTATGTATATAATTATTTTGAGTACAATTCTACGATCAACTGTTCTTTAATATTTTCCGGAATCTCATCGCGCTGAGGGACACTAATATACTTACCAGCCATCATTCCTCTGTCGAACTCGAGCCATGAAACATTAACACCTCTTGCATCCAGTGAGTTGGCGATACTTTCGAGCGACTTTGAGCGTTCACGAATACCAACAATATCACCAGGCTTTACAGCAAATGAAGGAACATTTACTATATCTCCGTTTACAGTAATGTGCCTGTGGCCTACCAACTGACGAGCGGCATCACGGGTAGGCGCAATTCCTAAACGGAAAACGATATTATCCAAACGTGATTCGAGCAGTTGTAATAGTACTTCACCAGTTACACCTTTTTTTGCAGAGGCCTTTTTAAACAGATTAGAGAATTGTTTCTCCAGTACACCATAGGTATACTTTGCTTTTTGTTTTTCCTTTAATTGAAGGCCGTATTCAGATGTTTTACGACGTTTTCTGCTGGCACCATGAAATCCGGGAGGATAATTTTTTCTTTCG
>DNTK01000119.1 GCA_003508755.1 Bacteroidales bacterium
CACCAAATATTATTACCATGGATGCTCAGCGTATCACGGGGATTATTGATAAAGTGAGTGAAGCTTTCCGTTTGCCAATTGAATTTGTACATTCCATCCAAATAGGTTCCTATCCAGATATCCTCCTTACTATCGGCATACAGGCTGGTGATAATATCCGTACCTATTTCTTTTGTAGTAGTCGTATTATACCTTTTTACAATTTTATTTTTAACCGGGTCGAATATTTCAATTCCATTACCATCGTATCCCAGCCATATATTTCCATTCTTATCTTCGACAATTCCTGATACCGATCCACAGCAGTTAACCTTGTCCTTACCTTTCAGTAAATTTTGCAACTGAGCAAATTTATAGGACTTTTTATCGAAGTAATTCATTCCTCCCATGAAACTTCCAATCCAGATGATGCTGTCAGAGGATCTGTAAATTGTATACAATTGATTGTTTGAAAGACTATTATCATCGAATTTATTGTGCAAATATTTATCTATTCTCCCGGTTTTTGTATTAAGAATATTTAATCCTCCATGATCTGTGGCAATAAGATAAATATCCTTCTGGTATTCCAGTATTGAGGAAACATTGTTTGAGTTAAGATCGTCTAATCCCGGACCTTCTTTGTAGTGTTTCATCGCTTGGTTAGCCTGCTTGTACTGGAACAGACCCAGTTCGGTACAAAACCATATATCATTGTTTGAATCGACATATAATTGACAAAACGTTGTGTTAAACAAGTCACCTCTGTATCCCTTGTATACATCAATGGTCTTAAATGTTGAATCGATGGAATTAAACGAAATTATAAATCCCTCTGTGGAACTCATCCAGATATTACCCGTTTTGTCTTCAACTATTGTTGAAATATAATTGCTGGGTAAAGAGGTAGCATCGGAGCTATCATGGCGTATCTGTTTAAAATTATCTTTTTCACGGTTGTAAATGCTAATGCCACCTCCTGCAGTTGCTATCCATAAGGTATTCTTTGAGTCTTCGAAAATGTCTCTTACGTAATTACTGCTTAAGCTGGCACTACTATCAGAATGGTGTGTATAAGTAAATATAGTTTCCTTTTTCCGATCAATTCGGTTCAAGCCATCGTAACCGGAACCCACCCAAAAATATCCGTAACTATCCTCAAATACAGATACAATAAAGTTAGATACCAGGCTATTGGCATTTAGGGGATCGTGCTGATAAAGCGTAAATTCATATCCGTCAAATTTATTTAAACCCGCATCTGTACCAAACCACATAAACCCATAAGAGTCTTGATAAATAGCATGAACCGTGCTTTCTGACAAACCATCTTCGATAGATAAATGTTTAAATAAAAAATCTACCTCCTGGGCGTGCAGAAAACTAAAATAAAGCAGGCCAATAAGTATAGTAACACTTTTTTTCAACTTAGAATTAAATAGCTATGATCCTTATAATTTACAAAATTTCCATGAAACTTAATAATACATTTAAAATGCTGGGATGAAGCTATTCTTAGGAAACGAAAAAATATCAGAAATAGCAAGCAATTTCCTCATTGTTAAAATTTTTTACACAATAGGCAAATCCATTACACTTTACTCATCAAAATCTAGATTATAGGCTATAGAACAGCTATAAGTTGGTTGTTGTTCGATACATTTTGACTATTCGAACGAATATTAAAAACTGCAAAATGATTCACTAAAAACCAGAGTGAAAGTTTGCTTTTCTGGTTAAAAACATAATTCTTTCCTCTGGATAAAAAAAAAGCCGCCCAATTTGTTAGGGGCGGCTTAGATTATAATTTAACAGAATCTTACTTTTTAATAAATGGCTTTGTTAGATGCCCGTTATTTTCTGTCTTAATAATAATATAGTAAATACCAGCATGTAACGAGGAAACATCAATTTGCGCAAATTCGCCATTTGTTTCTATCAGATTTCGTCCAAGGTTATCGATAATTACAACGCTGGTAACTGCGATTTCAGACTCGATACTAATAAAATCGTGTACCGGATTTGGATAAATACTGACCATAGATTCGTTTAATACCTTATTACTGCTGTTATCAGTTGTCGTAAAATTTTGTGATACTCCTTCTGATTTATTCCCCTGCCAGTCAACTGCAACTATTTCTGCAGTATAAGTAGTTTCTGGGGTAAGATCGGTAATTGTCACGCTAGTATCAGAAACAGTTTCTTTGAGAATATCATCAACATATACTTCATATTCCAATACAAGCTTATTGTCTGTAGCGGCATTCCAAATGAGAGCCGCATACTTCCCTGAGGGAGTAATAGAAAGATTTGAAATTGGTGAGGGAGCCTCCGTATCTAATTCGTGAAATGTAATGGTACCTATATTATACCCTCCGCCAACAAAATTATAGCGCATAATGGTATCAGACGGATAAAGGCTAATCTTTCCCGGGTAAATCGACATAAATTCATCCCATGCACCGGTACTAGGAATATCAAATTCACCCATTCTGTCCTCACCATCGATAAGTATGGTCATTGGTCCGCCACCTGGCTGTGATGCAGCCCGAAGCTCTACAAATAACTCCACTGTATCTTCAACCGAAATGGTATATTCAATCCATTCTCCGGCAATAATCCAACCAACATTAGGCCCGCCATTGTCGGCATATTCTGTATCTACCCCTTCATCCTCTCGGGGACCGGGACCTTGATTTTCTTCATTTGAATCGTGATAAGCAACTCCCTCACCTCCGTAATCAAAATCCGTTGCTAATATACTTCCTGGCAAAATATGGGCAATATCGGCAGGGTAAGGTACCTGAGAACCCTGACCTGAAATACGCATGTTCTTCGTCAATAGTAGTGTATCACAAGGACCAAAGATCTGACATGAAACAACTCCGCCAGCAACTCCCCAATCAATGGTAACCATGCTGGAACTATCGCTCCCAATTATTGATGCACCTGAAGGCGCGGTCCATTTGTATTTACCCTCTGACACTTCAATAACCTCAAATTCAATATCAGTCTGGTTGCTGTCAACAAAATATCCATCTGAAGCAATGCTGTTCTCTTTTGATGCATCTACATATTTGCTGAGGTAATAGGTTCCTGAGGGAGTAGTAAGCTCACATTTAATCGAATCAGAATCGCAACTCCAGTCGACACTTACAAAGTTACTGTCGAGTCCGCCACCAGATAGTTCCGAACCAGCAGGAATTATCCAGTTATACGCAAAAGTTGTATCATAGGGCAAACTGTATATCATATTGGCTTGTCCTTTTACAGCCATTGAATCGCCTGTAATGTTATGATATGAGGGATTTGAATAAACCCTAACATAATCAATAACCATTGTTTGCGGAAATACCGTAGAAGCGTCAGGGCTGTATAAGGCTCCATTCATCCATGGAAATTTATTGCCACCAACCGCTAAATTCAGAATAATGAAAAATTCCTGATGGAATTCTGACATTGTATTTGGATCAATATCAATTCTAAAAGCCAGCTCATCATCAACATAGAAGGTCATATTATCACTTATGTCATCCCATTCCAGTGCATAAACATGAAATTCCTGTGGAGATGAACTCACATAGGGATCTTTCCAGGAATCGAAGGAACCACTCCCATAACTTGCATAACTACCATTGTTATCCCAGTGCGCAGTGTTTAATACAATGGAATCGTTTTCCCCTCCATCACAAAACACCTCCAGGATATCAATCTCACCACA
The DNA here is from genome assembly GCA_003508755.1 of Bacteroidales bacterium. Taxonomy (GTDB): domain Bacteria; phylum Bacteroidota; class Bacteroidia; order Bacteroidales; family UBA10428; genus UBA10428. Next base: position 3,701 of record DNTK01000119.1, read on the forward strand.
CTCTGGCCATCCTACCTCCTCTATTGAGCTACCCATTGCCCAAAATGCAGGCCACATTGCACGGCTATAAGGAAGCTTTAATCGTGCTTCAATTCTGCCGTGTTTCCATGCATGCAATCCTTGAGTTGTTAATCTGGCAGAAGTATAATCATTGCTGGCAAAACTCTCTTCCAAGGCTGTAATAGTAAGAACATCATTATCTACATAGACATTCTCTTCACGATCGGTATAATATTGTAACTCAGCATTACCCCAGCCACCGCCGCCTGTTTGCATAACCCATTTATCTTTATCTGGCAGTCCGGTATAATCGAACTCATCACTCCAGACTAGTTCTCTTGTTTGTGAATGGCAAACTAACACAGATATTACCAAAGCTGTGATAGTTAATAATTCTTTTGGTTTGAAATTTTTTCTCATAGTATAATTTTAAATTCTTGAATAGAATGTAAAAAAAAAGCTATTCGGCTATTAAATACTAAAAATGAAATACTGTAAAAATACTTTATAGCCTCAACAATAATACATCACAAATAGACTTTAAACCTTGCAGCTTATGAATATGCAGCCTTTTAAAGTATTTAAAGAATAGGTGTCGATTATCCGGAGTGGTATTAACCCAATGATTTAAGTTTTTCCTTCATATCTGCAATAAGCTGTTCTTTTTTCTTTAGGTCTTTCGTTAAATCTTCCTCCTGCCTTTTCATCATTTCCTGCGTGGCTTGCATTTCCTCCATGTTTTGTCTCATCTCTTCTTCGTGGGCCATAATCTCTTCTGTCTTTTGCTTATTTTCTTCCAACAATAGTTTCGAACTTTCGTTTGCTTGTTCAATGGCCAAAACAGAAGCAAAATTCTGAGCTACCTTTCTTACAAACTCAATTTTATATTCAGGAATTGTTTCTAAAGAAGCAATCTCGAATACTCCCATGGCTTCTTCTTCATCTACAATAGGTTCAATAATTCCATATTTAGCAGAAACACTTCCCAGCCCGGAGTTAACCACAATAAAGCCTTCAGGTAAATTATCGTTAAAAATTGATTTTTTGTGATTGTATGAGCTACCTACCAATCCCTCACCAGGAAGAACATGTTCTTTGGATGCATTCTCTCCGTCGTAACAAAAATGTCCGGTTCTATTTAAAATTACTTCTCCATCGTCATATTTATTGGCAATATATAGTGCCCCTGCATTAGCCCCTATGTATGTGGTTAATTCGGAGATAACAGCATTCGCAAGTTGAGTAACATCTTTACGGTTTTTTGCAATCAGCACCGAGAATTTTGCCAGTCCGTCGGTTTGGAAACGTATTTCTTTTTCTAATTCTTCTTTTCTTTTTATTTCTTGCTGTTGATTTTTAACTTCAATGAGTTTTTCGTCGATAATGGCCTGCCCTTCATCAATTTTTTTCTGCAACATTTCTTTTTCAATTTTGGCTTGCTTTTCGCGACGTTTTATGAAAGTATAAATGGCAAATATTATAGTTAAAACAGCCAATATTATAAATGCTTTGGTTTTATACCATGGTGGACGAATTCGAATGGTGATCTGGCGCTCATCGTTATTCCAAACTCCATCGCTGTTTGAACTTTTTAACCGGAAGGTATATTTCCCTGCTGGTAAATTCGTATAGGTGACAAAATTTCTGTTACCAACCATTGTCCAATCCTCGTCAATGCCTTCGAGGAAGTATTTAAACTGATTTTTGTTTGGCGAAGTATAGTCGAGTGATGCAAATTCCAGAGTAAATACGCGTTGTTTATGGTTAATTTTTAGATAATCGGTATAATTTATGTGTTTATTAAGCGGGGAGCCCTTGGCGCCAATAGCAACTGGTTGGTTATATACAAGAAACCGGTCGAAAACCACAGGTGGTTCTACCGGGCTGATTGAAATTTCTGAAGGATCAAAATAGGTTAATCCATTGGCTCCTCCAAATAACATTTTACCATCCTGCAACTTAAATTGCGAGTTGTATCTGAATTCATTTCCTTGCAATCCCTGCGATTTATCGAATGAAGTAACCACACCTGATACCGGGTTATATTTCATCATGCCCCTTGTAGAGCTTAACCACAAAACTCCTGAATCATCAACCAGTATGCCCATGATTGAATTTGACACTAAACCGTGGGCAGTTGTTAAAACATCGATAGAGTCGGTTTTAAGATCAATACGGTTTAATCCACCTCCATTTGTGCCTACCCAGGCATAATCGCCATCAAAAACAATGCATTTTACATCGTTACTCGAAATCGTATTTTCCTTTTCATCATTAGTAGTATATCTTTTTAAAAAGCCATTTTGCGGGGTAATAACGCAAATCCCTGCCGATTCGGTAGCAAACCACATATTTCCTTGTGGCCCCCTGTTAATGGAAAGAATTACATCCGAGCATGCACTGGCTTCCTGTCCGTATCTGAAATTAATGATGGTATCATTCTGCCAATCCAAAATATCATACCCACCCCCCAGTGTTGATATCCAATATTTACCACTTACATCGAGGGTAATATCCCAAATATGTGCGGCTGAAAGTCCGGTTTCCGGCTGATATGTTCTCTCCACCTGGCGGGTAATTGGATTAAATACCATCAATCCGCCGGCATAGGTGCCCAATAAAAGATTTCCTGAATCATCTTCAGCAATGCTTACTATTACATTAGATGACAAAGAAGTAGGGTCACCTTCGATCATTTTTATCGTATTGAATGTTCCTGTTTCCGGGAAAAACTGACTCAGTCCGCCGCCATCAAGTCCAATCCATATCCTCCCTTCGGAATCCTGAAAAATGGCAGTCACCACACCATTGCTTATACTCTCAGGAATAAAGGGATTGTGGTAGAACGATTCAAATTTAAACTTATGGGTTTTCATGATGCTTAATCCGGCTCCGTAATGCCCCACCCACAGGTTACCATCATTATCGAAGCACATAGAGAGTATGGCATCACTTCCCAGAGAAGTAGCCATTTTGGGATCATTCATGGAATAGGTAAATAAACCTGTTTGCTGATTATATAGATTTATTCCCCCACCATCGGTACCAATTATCACCTCCGAATCGGAAATGGGCAGCACCTGGGTTTTTACATTATTAGTAGCCAATCCATTTTCTCCCACATCAAGAAGTTGGGATGTTTTTTTTCCAGGATTATAAACATGTACACCCCCCCCTTCGGATCCAATGTATAAATTCCCCTGTCCGTCTTCGGCAATATTTTTTTTATAATTGGCAGCAAAATAGTCCTGTTTGTAGTTATGCGCGATAAATGACTGCATTTGTGGATCAAACTCATAAATGGGATCGGAATCGGATGCAACAAAGATTTTATTCTTCTGTGTTAATAGTACACAATAAAAATTAGCACCTTGCAATTTTGTATTTTCATCAGAATTAAATGTCTTAAATAACTCTGTTTCCTGGTTGTAAAATACGAGTCCTTTCGAAGTAGCTATCCAAAGGTTATTTTCTGCATCTGGAGTTATATCATAAACTTTTCCACCATGAAAGGCCTGCTCATTTTCGGCATCTTCGACAATACGAACCATTTTATCCAGTAGGGGATTGTAATAGTTGAGTCCGTCGGAGCCAATCCAAATAAGTCCGTTTTTATCTTCGGCTATGGCATTAACCCAGCTCGAAGCAAGGCTGTTTGAATCAGTACTTTCGTGCAAATAAGTCTGAAAATAAAGCCCGTTGTATTTGTTTAAGCCATTCTGTGTTCCTATCCAGATATATCCCTGGCTATCCTGGAAAATGGCCTCAACATTATTTTGTGATAAACCCTCATCGACTGTAAAGTGTTCATACTTGGCCCTGGTTATTTCGAGAGCATTTGCTGCAACCGTAAACAGCAATGTGATTACAATCAAAAAAAAACGGTACATTTTCATTTATTCCTGGTCCTTTAAATTAATTCTCTCCTGCTCCAATTACTTGTTAAGCCTGCATTTATTTATTTAATATATATAAAAAACTTGAATATCTCTATAGCTTTTCTTCACTTCTTCTGCGAGCTTCTAATTCTTCTTTGATTACTGCATTGGTTTTTGAGTCAATCGTATAGAAATAAAGCAATACTGCACAAGAAGCATATAAAATTCCCGGAATTACTGAAACCATTAGTTTTATCCCTCTTATGGCTGTATCAGTTTGCTCTATGTTCGATTCAAATTTAAAGATTAGAAGTAACCAACCAGCTAATGCACCTCCTATACCCCATCCAGCTTTTTGTGCAAATGTAGCTGCAGAAAAAACCAGCCCGGTTGCCCTTCGACCAGTCTTCCATTCAGCATAATCTGCAGTATCAGCCAACATAGTCCATAAAAGCACCACTGCAGGTGCATAAGTCATCTTAGCTAAAATATTGAAGATGTAAATTAGCATAAAATCACCTTTATCGGGGATGTATAAAAGAGCAAAAAAGACCCCAGATATGAGCGTGCTAGCCATAAAGACATTTCGGTTTCCAAATCTTTTTGCGAGGGGTTTTGCCATGGGCAAAGCTATTATCAGAGCAATACTGCTGATTACGTTAAATAGCTGAACACTCTCTTCGGAACCAATATAATATTTGAAATAGTAGGCTATTGATAGATTTTGAAGAGCGAACATAACAAATGAAACAATGCCCACTAAGGCCAGAATGATCCATGGTCTGTTTTTAATAAGGCTCTTAAAATCTTTCTTAATAGAGTTCGTTTGTTGTTTTGGAGGGTGTATTCTTTCTTTGGTCGAAAAGAAGGTAAACAGAAAGAATATTACACTCAAAAACCCTAATACTGTCAGGGTATACTGATACCCCTTGGCCTTATCCACAGTGTTATCATTTGCCCGGACATTTACAAAGGTTTCAGCTTCACCCTGTGTGATATAATGTACATCTTCGTTTACATCAGGGTAAGGAATTATTCCAGAAATCTTTGCTTTTTCTTTTATCTCCGACGAATCAAACACTACCTGTGTAAAAGGTAACACATCTGCACTGACCGAGTCTGGCAGCACAACGACA
>DNTK01000120.1 GCA_003508755.1 Bacteroidales bacterium
CCGGAGAGTAATTACGATTTTATTCTTCATTGTATTCGTTTTTATTGAAAGCTGGTAAACTATTTAATAACTGCTTCAAGTATAGCTTCATTTTCTGCAGAGGCATCCGACATTACATCGGCAATAATACCTCCCATTGTTCCGGCCATTAAGCCTGAGTTCATTCGTGAAACATAGACTTTACCGTCATGCTTCTCATAAATAGCCACACGGCAGGGCATCATGGATGAAACTACACGTTCATCACTCTCTTTCAAGATTTTGTTTGCATGGTCGGGATGGCACAATTCAAATACCTTAACAGCTTTTACATCGTTTCCGAATTTAGCCATTGTTTTTTGTAAGTCATGTACAGCAGGCAATTTCCAGTTGTGTGCCTTTACAGACTCTTCGAATTTGGCTACTGTTTCGTCAAAAGAGGCATATTTACTCTCACTTTCGACAAGCATCATGCCTGGTGCCATCTGATAAATAGTAAAAAGCATAACTAATGCGCCAAAAATAAGGCCGCTTATTCCATAAATAATGTTCTTCTTCATAATGTGATATTTAATTGATTCTATATTTATTCTATTTTATTTTCTAGTAGCACTCCTCTTAATTATGCTACATTCTGCTTAATTAAGGTTTCATTCGAAGGTTGCTGTTTATCTTGAGACTTTCCAAAAAATCGATCGGTATATTTTACAAACCATGCCGCCGATGGTACCTGAATAATAAATGCCATAGCAATGATAATAGCTATTTCGGAACCCTCTTGCTTGAATACCGCCATGGCAATAGCCAACGCAATAGATAAATTCCGCATTACTGTACCATAGACCAGGGCAATACTATCGGCTCTCTTAAAAAAAAGTTTCCCAACCAAAGTGCTAACCGAGAATATTACCAAATAAAGAACTACCAATGGTATCAGGTAAGTAAGCAGCATAGTAGGGTTTTCGACGATGCTCCTTGATTTTAAAGCCATGGCAATAAAAACAATTCCAAACACACCAATTATCGACTTGGGTGGAAAAAGTTGTTTTATTTCTTTCTGATATTTATCCTGACCAAACCTTTTAATGAGAATTCGCTGGGTCCAGAAACCAAAAAACATGGGTAAAAAAACAACAATGACAATTTGTTTAAATACCTTAAGCATTGGTATATCAATAGTAGCTCCTACCAGTGCCTGCAGGTAAAAAGGAGTTAGTATGGAGCCTAAGATCAGTCCAAACACAGTCATTTTAACAGCAGCCGGCATATTGCCTTTTGCAAAACCTGTCCATGATATAGTCATCCCAGATGTTGGAATAAGAGAGATAAGCAAAATACCTATTATCACCAGGGGCGAGTTGGGGAAAAAGAGTTTACCCACAAAAAAACCGATAACAGGAACTGTAAGGAAGTTTATTAGCTGGGTTGCAGTAAGAACTTTTCCATCACCCTTAGAAAATACTTTTTTGATATTTAACGTTACCATCATAGGGTACACCATAACAAAAGTCATGGGCAAAATGGCAGCTTTTAAGGGTGCTGGATTGAGAAAGTAACCATATACTAAACCTAACAGCATAAATGCGGGAATGGTCCATGTCAGGTTTTTTGAACTTAAAAGTGATAATCTCATTTTATTGTTTTTTCGTTATTTCGCTAATTATTTCTTGATTAGACCGCAACCTGCCATCCAGGTAATCATTAATTATTGCTTCAGGCGATTGAATTTCAATGCCAACGAATAAATTAATTTTACAAGACGTAAACAACCCGATTATCTGCTTTCTAATCTTATTGGTGACAATATCAGTGATGCCTAATGAAGAAGCCCACTCTGGCAGCAATTCTGAATTTTCTTCCCCCAGGAAAACAGCAGTCGTTTCTTCAACCATGCCTTTGTTAATATCAAAAATCTGACAAAAGTCGCATTGACCAAAATACTCACTGAGTCTTCCTTCCTTTATCGGTATGGCTATTCGTTTCATTGAATAAGTTTTTGAAAAGCAAAAGTATGATTAGATTGTAATTGAAACGACAATAAATACTTGAAGTATGCCAAAATAAAAGATATTATTTTATAGTTTTTTAGCTGTAAAATAATAGAATAACTTTTTATTTGCAGCAGATTCAGCACAATGATTAATTTTGTAGCTGCACAAGAATGAAAATTCCAAGATTGGAAAAAACAAATAACCCAATAAAATCGATTGAAAATACTTCCGACTGCTTTCAATACCTGTCGTAGGAAGATTTAGTAATACTTCAGGATAAGAAACGGCAGATTCAGTACCTGAAAGGTGAAACACTTTTTAAGCAGGGCGCCTTTGCACCTTATGTGTTGTATGTCATCGAGGGAGTTGTTAAAGTATACCTGCAAACAGGTCACAGCAAACAAATCAGTATCCGGCTGGCCAAGAAAGGAGATTTCCTGGCATTCTCGTCTATTTTTGGAGAAGATGTGTATACCTACTCAGCTGCTGCAATAAAAAATTCTACCATTTGCATGATCGAAAAGGAAGCCTTAAAGCAATTGCTGATTACTAATCCTGAATTTGCAATGGAGATAACCTCCAGAAACTGTAAAAACGAGAGTCAATATATCGATTTAATTCATACTATTTCCTACAAGCAGATGAGAGGCAAGCTGGCATCGGCTCTGCTATATCTTTCTTCAAAAGATTTGCTGGAAGAGCAAATATTTCATTATCTAACACGACAGGATATTGCCGATTTTGCCAACATTACAGTCGAAAGCACCATTAAGTTCCTGAAAGAATTTGAAAAGGAAAATATTCTAAAACTCGATGGTAAAAACATTGTATTGATTGATCTCAAGAAACTCGAACAAATTGGTACTCATGGCTAATCAATAAATACAGGTATACTTCTTTTCCTGAAAATTTATGAGATTACTTGTCCACGGCAACCAATACTTCTCCAAAAGCATTACCGCTGCTGCTATGAACTAATTCCAAGGTCCGGCATTCACCTTCAATAAAATCTACATACCCCTCCCATCGATACCCCAGGTGAGAATCAGCAGTTAGCAGATAAGTACCAGCAGGCATGAAAACATTCAGGGCTTCCGGCTCATCGCAGTCTATTCCGCCAGGAAAATAGTCATGAAAATTACCGGCATATTCATTCTCGAAATACACTTTCACACTGCCAATATCTTCCGATGCCCATATAGTTCTTAAGCCTAAGTTATCGGCATAGGGGTTGGAAGGATTTGTTCCACTGCCACCCTGCAGCACCGAACCATCATCCTGGGGCACATAGTAGCCGGTAAGGGTTATTTGTTTACTGCCTCCGTATACCGGGCAATAAGAACAATCGAGCATGTCGTAATAAGAAGAATTTTCATGGTAAAGGAGTCCAATGACCGGATTATAAAATTCTACAGCAGTCCAGTCGTAACGCTCATCTACATAGCTTTCGCCCCAGTTGTCGGTATGGTGATCGATTCTAAACGCACTAAAATTACCAATACCCAAATCAATCGATGACTCAGCAAAACTGGTCCTGTCGCCAGGAAATGAAAAGAACAAGGTGAAGTTACTGGCCGATGAATTAACAAAATCAAGGTAGGGTCTTGCAGTTGCTATCTTATCTGCTTCTGTTGTGATTTTTACATATTCGCCTTCCTTATGAACAATATACAGGCGATCGGCAAAACGCATGTTGTTGAAATATCGCTTGCCTGTTGCACGAAGGGTGATGATCTCTTCGCCATTTGAGCCGGGTGAGATATCTTCAACCACCACATTCATGGTTCCTTCGCTGTAACTTGAACGTGAACCGTTTTCTGTCTTTTCAGATTGAATAAAATATACCCACTGGGTGGTTTCACTTACCTGAAAAATACTGGGCGGGATATTTACCGTAATGGTTATATTGTCATCATCTTCAAGACCTTTTGTATCGGTCACAGTTAAGGAAACATTGTATACTCCCTCGCTGCTAAAAGTTTTTGCATAGCTTACACCCGAGTAATTGGTTCCATCGTTAAAATCCCAATAATAGGTAAGATCATCTCCATCCGGATCCACAGAACCCGAAGCATCGAAATTAACTGTTAAAGGTTTGTTACCTGTTGTAACATCAGCAGCAATATTTGCCACAGGTGAACCGTTGGCTGCTTCATTATCCTTTTTACAAGCAAGCAAACAACATCCTATAAACACATACAATGTTATTCTGATTAAATTTTTCATGGCTTTCTTTTTTTATTACTGAGCTGTATACAGAATAGTTGGCCAGCTTGCCGGGCCATTGTTTTGGTAAAACTGCCCAAACGGGTACCAGAGGGTAATAACTTCGCACCCACCACAATGTTGAAAAGTCAGGTAGGAGCTGTACACCGGCCAATCGACCAAACTAACAGTACCTGATGCTATGGGGGTTCCGTCGTCGTATAGTGTCCAACTGCCATTACTGTTGTAGGTATAGGTGGCAAAATGAATTCCCGCATAGGCATCCCAATATTCACCTGTCCAATTTCTTGAGCCGGAGAAATTAGTAAGCATTTGTGCAATAGTCGGATTCTCAAAGGTGATGGTTGTATTAGCACCAACAGTAACATTCGTAGTTCCTACCAAATAAAACCAGACATCCCGGTAGGTATCATCCCAAAATCCTACCCCGAGATAGTAACTAACTGAACCTGATGATGAAAATTCAAATGTGTATTCACCCTGCGGGTAAATAGCTTCTCCGGTGGCAGCCTGTTGTTGATCATTCAACCGGATGTCAATCATGTTGTAACTTGAATTATTCACAATGGTTAAATCGGCCGTTTGCGCAGGAGTATTTACAGCCACGCTTATCACATCGGTATAGTTGGTCCAGCCTGTTGCATTGTAAGCCCTCGCCCTGTAGTAATAAGTTCCGGTACTTCGGCTTAAATTAAATGTATATGATGTGGGGCGCTGGTTCCAGGGTGAATTATCAATCTCTGCAAATCCTGATGACGGTGAGGTGGATTCTTCCAATACAAACCTGTCCGAAGTGGATCCAAGCATTCCAGGCCAGCTGTAGGTAACTGTAAGGGAGAAATCACCCGATGAAGTGGATGGACCCGACAACTCTATAGGATTAGCGGTTTGCACTGTTACCGGAACCTCCTCGGAAAAAGCTGATGTGCCACCATCGTTAAAGGCGGCAACCCGGTATTTGTAGAGGTTTCCCTGTATGACATCCCCATCGGAATAGCTGGTTGTATTGGCCCCTTG
>DNTK01000216.1 GCA_003508755.1 Bacteroidales bacterium
CACAGAATACTACTTGAAAGGATTCTTGCAGGATGCTAATGGCAAGCAAAAGGAAGTGAAGTTGGTTCCGATGGGTAGTACAGTACTTAGGCAGGTAACATTTGAAAAGACTGACGATTGATAATCTTGTTTATAGCACTGTAAATATGCTTTTTATCCCAGGTATTTTATTCCATTTTATTATGTTGTAATTTTATTGAAGACTAACGAAAAAACTATGCAACGAATACTTATTTCTTTAATGTTACTACCTATTCTGCTATCATGCGGACAAGGTAAGAAACAAGCTTCTGCAGAGGCATCAGATAAAGCATTACCCAACATTGTCCTCATTATTGGCGATGATCACGGTTATCCTTATTTTGGCTTTATGGGAGCCGATTATGTAAAAACACCCGCAATGGATAAACTGGCTAATAGCGGTACGCTGTTTGCACATAGTTATGTGCCTACCAACCACTGCGCACCTTCACTTCAAACTCTGCTTACTGGAACCTTGCCTATTCAGTACTCACAACAAGTACAGCAACTTAAAGAAAAGACTAAAGCCGAAAGAGATTATGAGAACCTTAGTGCCGATGAGCAAAAGGAAATCGATAGAGAATTCCGTTTTCTTGCCATGCAGCATTTTGAAACCCTGCCGCGTATTCTGTCAAAGCATGGTTATGTAAGCTGGCAAGGCGGTAAATGGTGGGAGTTTAATTACCATAATGGTGGTTTCGATTCCGGAATGACTAAGGGATGGAAACCGGAACAAGAAGTTGGAGATGACTTTTTCCACATACTGATGGGAGGTGAAGGAACAGAGTTAATTCGTAAAACAATGCAGCCCTTCTATGATTTTGTTGATGCAAATGCCAGTAAACCCAAGTTTATGTGGTTTGCTCCAGAATTGCCTCATTATCCATTGGATGCTCCCCAGGAATATTACGATATGTACAAGGATAAAAAGATGACTGAATCGGCCAAGCGGTACTATGCTAATTGTACCTGGTTCGACGACGGTATAAAAGATATGATGAAATATCTCAAAGAGAAGGGAGAATTCGATAATACCTTGTTTGTTTATGTAAACGACAATGGATGGGAACAGGCTCCAGACCAGGAATTCAGGCACGATTCGCTCAGATGGCACAACGGTGGCGATAAGGGAAAACTATCGATGTACGACATGTCGTTCAGGACACCTGTAATCTTCTCATGGAAGGAAAATATTGAAGCAGGAGTTGTTAAGAATGATCTGTTCCACAGTGCGGATATACCGGCCACTATATTAGACCTAATCGGAGTGGATGTTCCGGAAGAGTATTATGGTATTTCTCAAAAAACTGTAATCGAGGGTAAAGCCTCCGATTTAAGAACGGAAATTATTGGTAATATCGACCAAGTGCGCTGGGAAGGCGATATGATGGGAAGAAACCTTGAAGGCTATTGGATACGAACACGTAACTGGTTTTTTAATTGGGATGCTACAACCGGAGAAAAATTGTTGTTTGATATGAACAAGGATCCAAATAACGATTTTAACCTGGCTGATAAAAATCCCAAATTGGTAGCTGAGTTTACCACTAAAATCGAAACCTGGAAAAAACAAATGGGAAGATAGTAATGAGGTATTCAAAACAATTTATGGCAGCCTTAAGCATAGCATTGTTACTGATTGGATGCAAAAATTCACCGCAAGATAATACAGCCGAGCGTCCGAACATCATCTTCATCATGTCCGACGATCATGCCTATCAAGCACTGAGTGCTTACGAATCAAGTCTGATAAAAACTCCAAACCTGGATAAGCTGGCCAGGCAAGGTATGCGCTTCGACAGGGCTTTTGTATCTAACTCAATCTGTTCACCCAGCAGGGCAGTAGCTTTAACCGGTAAGTTCAGCCACCTAAACAGTGTAAAGGATAACCTGGATATATTTGATTCAACACAAGTTACCTTTCCTAAGATATTGCAGCAAAATGGTTACGAAACTGCTATTGTGGGTAAGTGGCACTTAAAATCGGAACCAACCGGCTTCGATTTCTGGAAGGTGCTGCCCGACCAGGGCGATTACTATCAGCCTGACTTCAGGACTGCTAATGGTATGGTCACAGAGCAGGGATACGTAACAGATGTAATTACGGATATTGCAATTGAATACCTCGATGAACAGCGTGATAATTCAAAACCCTTCCTGTTAATGTATCACCATAAGGCCCCGCACCGTGAGTGGATGCCTGCTATGGAATACCTCGATGCTTACCACGATGAAAAAATTGCAGAGCCAGTTTCTTTATTCGACACCTATGAAAATAGAGGAGCCGCTGCCCGTGAAGCTGAGATGCGCATTTCGGATCATATGGGATTGAGTAACGACAACAAAATAGATCCCAAAAACCTTACATCAGAGGAGTTCATGGGGTGGTATACCTGGGCCTATGAGAAAAACATAAAACGTTTAACCTCTCAAGAGGCTGAGAAGTGGGAGGCTGTTTATGGACCAATTAACCGCGATTTCGTGGAAAAAGATTTGAAAGGTGATGAACTTACAAGATGGAAATACCAGCGCTATATGCAAGACTATTTGGCTACCATTTTAAGTATTGATGATAATATCGGACGCTTGCTGGATTACCTCGATTCTTCAGGATTGGCAGAGAATACATTGATAGTTTATACCTCCGATCAGGGCTTTTACCTGGGTGAGCATGGCTGGTTCGATAAGCGGTTTATGTACGAAGAATCCTTCAGAACACCTCTGATTGTTAGATGGCCGGGAAAGGTAAAACCACAAACGGTTAACACCGATCTAGTTCAGAATATCGATTTTGCCCCAACATTTTTAAGTGCAGCAGGTATTCAACCCCCAGAGGAAATGCAGGGGCAGAGTATTCTTCCATTGCTAAAAGGGGAGGAAGTAGCCTGGAGAGATGCGCTGTATTATCACTATTATGAGTATCCCGGCATACATGCTGTAAAAAGGCATTATGGTATTCGAACCGATCGCTATAAACTCATCCATTTTTATTACGATATAGATGAATGGGAGCTCTACGACCTGGAGAGTGATCCTGCAGAAATGAAAAATGTATACGATGAAACGGAATATGCTGCAATTAAAGCGCAATTGCATATAAAACTAAATGAACTCAGAGAGCAATATGGAGATTCGGATGATTTGGCCCTGGAGATGCTTGATGCTGATTTAGAGCGCTTAAAAGCGAAAGAAGAAGAGGGTAATTAAGTCAAAACAGCAGGGGCGAAATTCGATTTAATTAACTTTCACCACACATGTATCCTATTGGCACCCAATGGTGGTGTTATACCCCCACTATAGCTACGAATAAGCCTTATATTTTACTATGGACTGTTTCAGGTTGTAATTTAGATAGGTCAAGATTACTTTTTACTTATTATTTTAAATTACAGATAATGAATATATTACTTATATATCCAGAAAGTCCTGATACATTTTGGAGCTTTAAACATGCCCTCAAGTTTATTTCCAAAAAATCGGTTAATCCACCGTTGGGATTAATGACGATTGCATCCATGCTCCCTTCATGGTGGTCGAAAAAATTGGTGGATCTAAATGTTCGTTCACTAAGCGATGCACATCTGAACTGGGCAGACATGGTGTTTATTAGTGGTATGTCTGTTCAGCGTACTTCAATAATAGAAATTATTGCACGGTGCAAAAAGACCGGAAAAAAAATAGTGGCAGGAGGGCCTCTTTTTACGGAAGAACCAGAAAGTTTTTCAGCGATTGATCACCTGGTACTCAATGAAGCAGAAATTACTCTTCCATTATTTATCAACGATTGGATGGATGGCAAACCTCAAAGAATTTATGAAACCACAGAATATGCCAATCTAGAACAATCGCCCGTACCCGATTACAGCTTAATAAATATTCACGATTATGCTACTTTGATGATTCAATTTACCCGGGGGTGCCCCTTTGACTGTGAGTTTTGTGACATTACAGCGCTCCTGGGCAGAAAGGTGCGTGTGAAATCGACGCAGCAAATAATAGACGAATTGGATAACTTATACCAAACAGGATGGCGGGGAAGTGTTTTTTTTGTTGACGATAATTTTATCGGCAACAAAGCCATATTAAAAAATGAATTATTGCCCGCAATAACGAACTGGATGAAGACATATGATTACCCGTTTGTTTTTCAAACAGAACTATCG
>DNTK01000465.1 GCA_003508755.1 Bacteroidales bacterium
AAACCACAAGTGCATGTGGCCTATCTCGAAAACCGTAACCTGATTACCATTGATGTAAAGGATGAAGAACTATATGTGGCAGCAAAATATATTACCTCGCAGACCGGGAAAAATGTAATTCCACGCACCAATGCACGCTCCGAAAAAATTCGCTGCTACATTAAGGAAATGCCATTTGATGCAGCCATCGAAGAACTGGCTCTTTCCAACGGTTTAAGCATGAAGCTCTCGGAAGATGGCTTTTATGTCATCGAGAAGGAGATTGAACAAGCTGTTGCTGAAGGCGCTACACCCACCGATCCATCACGAACACGTTTTTCAAGGAACCAATCAAATCAAAGAAGTGGTGAGTCAAGAAGAGGAAATGACAATTACAGCATCGATGTAAAACGCTTACGAAACGACAGCCTATTAATAACCGTTGAGAATGCTCCGGTGGATGCCATTTTAGTTGAGTTGAACGAGGAAGAAAATTTTAATTATTTTATTTCTCCTGGTTTAGAGGATGCTGTTACCGGCCGGGTAATTGGAAAAGATATTAATTCGATACTCTCCTACTTGTTTAATGGAACCGATGTGGCGCATAAGAAAGTCGACAATGTATTTATTGTTGGAAAAAAGAAACTTATCGATTACAACGAGCATAAGGTGGTTCAGCTTCAGAACAGAAGCATCGATAAAATTCTTGAGTTTGTTCCGGCCGATTTAGCCGAAAGCCTTGAAATAATAGAGTTCCCGGAACTGAATAGTTTGTTTTTAACAGGTCCTTCCTACCAGATAGATGAATTTGAATTATTTGTTAAAGAAATCGACAAAGTAGTACCCGTGGTGCTTATCGAAGTCATTATTATGTATGTTAATAAATCGATAAGTGTTTCAACCGGTATTCAGGCAGGGCTTGGTGATGCTCCTGTTCAAACCTCGGGACAGGTTTTCCCTGCAGTGGATGTAACCATTGGTGCCGATAAAATTAATCAGATAATTAATGGTTCCGGTTGGGTAAACCTGGGAAATGTGGATCCTAATTTCTACCTAATTTTACAAGCTATGGAAGCACAGGGATTTGTAGAGTTGAATTCGACTCCCAAGCTTTCCACCCTGAATGGACATGAAGCATCTCTATCGATTGGAAATACAGAATATTACCTAGAAGAGCGCACCCAATTATACGGTACCCAAAATCCACAGCAAACTACCTCGCAGGAATACAAGCCTGTAAATGCTGAGCTGGCCATTAAAATAAAACCTTTTGTATCGGGCGATGAACAAATTACGCTAGAGGTGGAGGTTAAACAATCCGATTTTACCGAGCGTATTTCAAAAACCGCTCCCCCGGGATCAGTAAACCGTGATTTTATTTCGCAGATACGGGT
The DNA here is from genome assembly GCA_003508755.1 of Bacteroidales bacterium. Lineage (GTDB taxonomy): Bacteria > Bacteroidota > Bacteroidia > Bacteroidales > UBA10428 > UBA10428. The sequence goes on from DNTK01000465.1 coordinate 1,374, forward strand.
TAAGAATAAAGAGATGATTCTGTTGGGTGGATTAATGGATCGTGAAAAGCGTGAGTCTGGAACCGGTACCCCTTTCTTATCACGGATCCCTGTAATAAAGTGGTTTTTTAGCAGCCGCACCAAAGAAAGTTCCGACGAAAAATTAAGTGTACTTATCAGACCAACCATTATAAATTGAGACTTGCTGACTTAAATATTACCCGGATTCGGAAAGTTGCAGGATTGTCAATTCACTTTATTGATCCACAAACGGTAAAATACCATCTGTGCGTTTTGGTGCGAAAAGGCTCCAGTATACTTGTCGAGGAAAACCATGAGGAGGTGGAAAGCATAGAAGAAGTAGCGGAAAAACTTCCTAAAAATGTACCTGTTGTTCTTACTATAAGCGGGCGTAATATTCTAAATAAAGATGTTCCTAAAGATGAATTTGAGTCGGTTAAGCAACAATACTTTCCCGAAACGGAAGAGTCTGACTTTTATGGGAATGCCTTAGATTTTGAGGAGCATAGTTATTTAAGCATTTGTCGAAAATCAATCATCGATCCCATACTAGAGGAACTCGAAAAAAATAAGATAATTATTGCGAACCTGTCCATTGGGGCATATACAGCCATAGCATATTGGAGTTTTAGACTTACAGAAAGTAAAGAATTGCATCTGGGAGAATCTGTACTTACCCTAAATTCGGAAGGAAAAAAAGTTAAACTAAGTTCAGGCAATACCAGTAACAGTAGTTTGAATATTTATGGAGACGAGCTGCCTTCTCTTCTATTATTACCATACATCGGGGCGCTTACGTATTTACTAAAAAGTAAGTCGGTGATTCCAGTTGGGGAAGTTTCTACATCCATTGTAAAAGATTTCCAATACAAACACCTGATGGATGTATTAAAAATTCCTGCATTGGCAGTGGTATTTCTAATGCTCCTCATCAATTATTTTGTTTTTGACAGTTTCAGAAAAAAAGATACCGTGCTTGGAGGGCAATTGAACATGAATGCAGGTATTATCTCAAAGCTCGATTCGCTCGATAAAGAGCTCAAAGCCAAAGAAGATTACATTGCTTTTATTGGAAACAACAAAACCTATTTTAGCCTTCAACTCGACGAAATTGGGCAATCAGTGCCTTCAGGCATTATACTCAATACGCTTACCATTAATCCGACCATTAACAAGATGAAAGAGGGTGAGACCATTGAACTAAAAAAAGGAATTGAATTATCGGGTACAGCACGCACCAGCCTGGTAGTAAACGAATGGACAAAAGAACTTAGTGACATAGATTGGATACGAGAAGTAGTAGTAGTTGATTACCATAAAGATTTAAACAACTTACGCGGCGAGTTTATAATTCATATTGAACTAAAGGAATGAAGTTAAATCTTAGCTATAAACAACAGTTTTTTACTTTTGCAGGCATCTTTGTTATTTGCCTGTGGATTGTTTATGGCATCAGTATTAAACCAACTGTTGCCATTAAAAGGCAGGTTCGCGAAAAGGAGAAAGCGGTTGAAGCCCTGTCCTCGGCTCCTGGCAGAATAAATGTTGTGAGCAACAAGCTGGAGAAGATCAACAGGCAATTTTCATCGTTTTCGATGTCGGGCTCCACATCGCGTGATTTAATTCTGGAAGAAATAAGCAGTTATTGCAGTAAAAATGGAATCAGTGTTTACAATTATCCTGAATCGCATGTTGTAAAGCAGCAATTATTCACCCTCGAAACCAACAAAATAGTATTAAAAAGCAGTTTTAAAAGACTGGTAAAACTTATACACTTCCTTGAAAACAAGGCCAGTTTTGGCAGAATTATTTCGCTACGGTTTTACACGGAAGAAAATCGAAAAACGAAACAAAAAGTTTTATTTCTTGAATTGGTCATTCAAAACATTAAGAACGATGAACAAGCTTATTAAAATATTACCCTTTCTATTACTCACTGCATGTCAGTTGATAACAGAACCCGACCTGTCGGATAAATCGGTTTACCTCATTGCGCCAATTGACTCCATGAGTACCACTACAGCTACTCACACCTTATGGTGGGATGTGATTCCTGATGCCGAAGCTTACAATGTAATTGTTGTTTCGCCAGACTGGAATAGCATTGAGAGGCTTGTTGCCGATACCAATGTTTCGGGTAACAAGTTTACCATAACCCTTCCTCCAGGGGAATACGATTGGGGAGTTTCTGCTTTTAACTACTATAGTTCAACCCCATATTCAGTAAGGCACTTAAGTATCGACACCTCATCAAGCCTTTCCGGCCAGGTAGTGGTATTGAAATCGCCATCGGAGGGGAAAAGTCTGAAGGATGCCAAAGTGTTGTTTGAATGGTACAAAATAGCTATTGCCAATTCCTATATATTCGATATTCGCAGAGACAGTTGGGAGGGTCCAAGTTTTATTCCTCAACAATTAACATCCGAAGATACTATTTCTGTGGCGTTAACAGAGGGTGTTTATGCATGGGGTGTAAAAGCTACCAACGATTTCTCCAGCACCCTGTTTACCACACAAACCTTATACATCGACCAAACACCACCGGGTAGGGCCTCCATTACGAATCCGGCATTTAATGGCGATACTTTACAAATCGATAATTTATTGATCCAGTGGAATCGTTCCGGCACCTCAGTATCACCCATGCGCGATAGCCTGATGGTTTCAGTCGACAGTACGTTTTCTGAAGGAAGCCCCATTGGATATTATTTTACAACCGAGGCCACTGAATATACCCTGCCTGAGAATGAGTATTCCTCCGGCTTTTACTTCTGCAGGGTTCGCACCTACGACGAAGCCGGCAATGCGGGGCCGGTGAGTGCTACTCGTAAGTTTTATATTGAATAGTGAAAAATAAAAAAGCAACATACCTGCTGATAGCCCTGGTTGTTTTTATCTGGGGAACCATTGTGTTTAAAATCATTAAACATGTGGGGCCTTCCGATATTCCTGATCAGGCTTTTCAACCTGTTATGAAAGCAGATAGCTTTTTTGAAAAAGATTCGGTTTATCAACTAAACCTAAAATATTCCGATCCTTTTTTAAAGGGCAGTTATTCCAATCCGGTTGTTGTTGAACAAAAACAAGAAAACACCAGAGCAAATCTTCGTCGTAGAATAGCTCCTCAGCAAACCACAGTGCAGAAAGTTGAAGTTACCTGGCCGGGACTAGGTTTTAGTGGAAATATTATAAACGATAAAACAGGCGAGCAATTAGGCCTTCTTGTTATTGATAACGATTCCTATTTATTCAGGAAAGGTGAAACCCGGTTTGGAATTACCTTACTCGAACTATATAACGATTCAATTAAGGTTGAATTCGAAAAAGAAATAAAAACCATTATTAAAGAGAAAAGTTGATGAAACATCTACTATATTTTTTCTTCATGCTTGCTGCCATTCCTGCCATTAGCCAGGAAATTGAATGGGCACCCCTAACTCGAGAAGTTCAGATAAACACCGGTGATTCGCTTATTAAAGCGCGCATAATGATTAATCCAACCGACTTTAAGGTGGTGGACGAATACCATTATTACTGGCACAGCAAAGGGCAAATTAATAAAAATATGGGAGGCTATACCGGCGATATTTTACATGGTACTTACCTGGTACTGGATAGTGCGAAGCGTATGATTACACAGGGGCAATTTAACGAAGGTTTAAAGGATGGTACCTGGAAACGCTGGTTCAGCAACGGGAACCTGAGAAGCATTGAAAACTGGAAAGACAGCAGGTTAAACGGTGAGTTTAAAACTTATAGCGCCGAAGGAGAATTGCTAAGCATCGAAAACTACAAAAACGGCATTGTAGTAAACAAGGAGGATAAAACTTTTAAGATTTTCTCTTCCAGTAATAAGGAAACAAGCGATTCCATTCCTGAACCAACCACAAATCCGGAATTACAACAGGATTAATTAGAAAACAATTATTGTCATGTCACATTGAGCGTAGTCGAGATGTGACGATAATCCTAAGAGCTGTATTTGGAATACTCTAAATTAAAATTCTATCTATGAAGCAACTGATAAAAGTAAAACTAAAGGCAAAAGCCCTTTACCTGGTTATTTTTATCAGTTTTATTGTTTCTGTAATCTTATTGCTTTTTATCAGCAGCAGCTACTACTCACAGGTAGAAGTGCTGCATTATGATGCCCTGAAACAAATGGTCTCGCAAACCAACTCGTCAATTAACTACTCGCTGGGGGTTAAAGATATTACTGATTTCGAAAAATTCTCGTCGCCCGATTTATTTGATGAGTCAGCTGTAGGTACAGAGCTTAAAATGGAGTCCTGGGGTGTTTTTACTCTGTCTCATGCTACATCTGATTGGAGAGACAGAAGTTACTCAAAAACGGCCCTGCTAGGTAATTATCTTTTCGATAGCGAAAAAGTAGGACTTTACCTGGCCGACAAAGGAAAGTACCTATCCATTGCAGGCAAAACAAAACTTACTGGAACCACCTACCTTCCGGCGCTGGGAATACGCAGTGTATACATCGAAGGGGAACCTTACCGGGGTGATAAGCTTTTTTACGGAAGAGAAGAAAATAGCAATAAAAACCTACCCGAACTCAATCCGGATAAATTAAAAATCATTGAGCAATTATTTACCGGAGAACTGGGTGATTCTATTGGCGACTTGTCAGATCTGCTGTATGGCGACAAGGTCTCACAATCCTTTGCTGAGCAATCAATTCTTTACGAGAGTCGCTCAGAAATTGATTTAATCAATGTATCCATAACAGGTAAACTAATCATTCACTCCGATTCGCTAATCTATGTCAATAAATCCTCTCAAATTAACAACTGTATTTTAGTGGCCCCACAAATTATAATCGATAAAGGTTTTAGGGGTTCTTTGCAGGTATTTGCCTCGGACTCCATACTTATCGAAGAAAATGTTGAACTCAGCTACCCAAGCGTTATTGGCGTATACAATCCTGAAGGGAATACTGCTTTTTGTTATGTGAACGAAAATGCAGAAATATCAGGAGCAGTTTTTTGTCACGCAGCTTTAGAAGCAGGAGAAAGCACTGAATTGTTTTTACAACCCGGAGTAAGCATCAATGGATTGGTCTATGCCAGTGGTAAAGTACATATACAGGGCTCAATTTACGGAACATTATATGCCAATACATTTGTTCTTAGAACAAAACGGGGCTACTACGAAAATCATTTACTCAATGCAGTTGTTGATCCGGAAACACAGTATCGGGATTTTCTTGTACCAGGAATGCTGGAAGAACATAACCAAAAGGCAGTTTTAGCATGGTATTAAAGTATGTGCATATTATTAAAAAGAAGGTAAAGGGTTCGATCGTGGAACCCGTTATTGCCATTGTACTATTGGTACTTACCATGGCCATGGCCTTTGTTGTGCTTACCCGAACAAACAATACACCAAAAGTACAGGCTATAAATCTGGCCGGCGAACTCATTAACCAGGAAAGACACAATACCATAACCAATACCGATTTTTTAGATAAGTCAGAAACAGTTGATGCATTTACGCTAATTAAAGAAGTTAGTGAGATTAATGATGGTCAGGCAGCAATAATTAAACTGCAGGTACAGGACAAAGGAGGAAAATTAATTACTAAAACAGAATTTGTTGTACCTATAAATAGCAATGATAAAGAACAATAGAACATATAAGCGCCCTGTTAAACTTAAAGGTTTTACTTTACTGGAGACACTGTTTGTTGTTTTACTAACCGCAATTGTTATATCCTTAACCTTTGTCTATTTCAATACCTTTCAGAAATACATACAAAGCCAGAACAACATCATGAATTATGAGCTGGAAGTGCTCCGCTTTGAAAGCCTGATGAACTACGATATTGACAGATGTGCGTTCATTACTCAAAACGGAAATGCAATAACTATGGAGGGCATTCATGTAGCCTATGAGTTTTTTGAAATGTACCTGGTTAGGCACCAATATGAAAACACCGACACACTAAAAGGGAAAAGAATTGATTGGCTGACTGAGACCGAAGAAGCAGATAATGACGAGCTTGTAAAAACCATTGAAGTAGCAATAACCGATTTAAAAAACCGACAACGCAACTACATCTTTTTTAAGGATTACGATATAAAAACTAAATTTGAAGCATTTAAACATAGGTAGCATGCTCTTTACTCGTCATTGAGGAATAGCATATTTTAGATTGAAACGAGCTTGAATATGACGAAACAATCTGCATCTTAACAAGTAATAATAATTTATTCCATGCCCCTGGACATCTCCAACATACAATCGCAGCAAAAGGCCAACAATAGCAAGTCTGATAATAGCCTGTGGGAGTTTCTTAACCGTGATATTTCCATTGGCAGCAAGAGTCTGGGCGACAAACGTAAAGAACGTTTCTATTCCGAGCTATCGGTACTCATCAATTCAGGTATCGATTTAGCTTCTACTTTAGATATTGTTGTAAAGCAGGAAAAACACAAAAAAACACAAGATACCTATACCGGCATACTCGATGATCTAATTAAAGGCGACAGCTTTTCAACCTGCCTGAAAAAAGCCGGCGTTTTTTCGAATTATGAATATTACAGCATCATGATAGGTGAGGAGAGTGGTACCCTTCCAAAAATTTTAGAAGAACTATCGGACTATTATAAAACACGACTTAAGCAAAGGCGGCAAATAACCAGTGCCCTTACTTATCCTATATTGGTTATTACCGTGGCCTTAGGAGCAGTTATCTTTATGCTTAATGTAATTGTACCCATGTTTGCCGGAGTATTCCAGCGCTTTGGAGGCGACCTGCCTCCTATAACTCAGAAAATTATGGGCGCATCGGAATATTTTTCTAAAAACTTTCTTTTGCTACTTACAATTATTGGCGTATTCATAGGCCTTACAATCTACCTGAAACGTTTTGAGGTATATCGGAAAATTAGTACCGCTTTACTGCTTAGGCTTCCCATTTTTGGCTTGCTTACCCGAAAAATATATTTATCGCGCTTTTGCAGCACGTTGCAATTGCTGGTAAGCTCGCAGGCTCCAATTATCGAAGCGTTAAGTCTTATTAATAAAATGATACGCTTTTACCCGCTTAATGTGGCCCTGGAAGGTATCCAGGACGGGCTGGCTCACGGAAAAAGCCTGAACGAAAGCATGCAGCCCTACAAAATATTTGATATACAGTTAGTCTCGCTGGTAAAAGTGGGTGAAGAAACCGGTAAGCTGGAACATATCCTGCAACGCCTTTATGAGCAATACACCGACGATATACAATACCGCACTGCTCAATTAGGTAGCCTGCTGGAACCCCTGTTAATAATAGGAGTAGGTATTCTGGTAATGATTATTCTTATTGCGATGTACTTACCGTTATTTCAGTTGAGTACGTCGATTATATAAGGCAATAGGCAAAAGGGAAAAGGCATAAGTAGTATTACTCCAAATGTAAAAGAAAACGTGATTAGCTCGTTTTCTTATGCCTTATGCCTGGTCACTAATGCCTTTTCCCTGATGGTCTCTTTTAGATTGTAATTCCATTGGCACTTTAGCACTTGTGTACTTCTACCCAATTTAGAATAAGTATAAATACGCAATTGTTAATAAGTCATTCAACCTAACGTTTACAAGGGATTGAGTGCTATTGCCCCATTCCACTTCATAAAATTAATTTGCAATTTTCTGATTTAAAGCTTTTTTTTGAGGTGTTGATTGTAATTGAAACAATAACGTTTATTTGATGCAGATTCTCATTGTTGTGTTTATTTGAAAGTAACAACCAACTTAAGTCAATCCTTTGAATTATCACCTGGATGTTACCTGTGTTTAGTTTGAATGAACGTATGAGTGTCAGATTCTTTTAAATAGTTAAAATCTTTTTTTCAGAATTAAATTGTTCGTTTAGTAGAAATATAATTCCTGACCCAGCAAATCCCAGTTGAAATGAACTATTCATCACTTATTTCCTGCATACTAAAATCACTTTCTTTAGTACTAGTAATATTCATGCCCCCGGCAAAAGGCTATGCCCAGACGCCCACAGCAAACCAAGAGGCTTATTGGTCCTTCAATGGCGACACCCAGGACCATAGTGGTAATAGCCGGCATGCAAGTTTGCAAGATGGAGCATGGTATACAATTGATAAAGACGGCGATACTGATGCTGCCTGCAATTTCGATGGCTGGGATGATTATGTTTCAACGCCCTTAAACGTAGGGGGCTATACAGCCATTACTGTTTCGGCATGGGTTAAGGCCGATGAACTTATGCCTACCCAGAAAATTGTATCGCAGGAATCGAACAATGGAATCATTGAGCGGGATATGTATCTGGGAATTTTGCAGGCAAACGGGGAAAACAGGGTGTATTTTTATGTGCGCAACGGCGATAATTATTTATTTGGTTATACAGGACATGTTGTTGAAATCGGCAACTGGTATCATCTGATCGGAACCTGGGATGCTGCCACCCAACAAATAAATATTTATGTGAATGGTATCGAAGAGATTGTTTCGCTTAATCCAAATGGCACGCTCACCTCCATTGGAAACAATTCCAATTCAGATATTAAATTAGGG
>DNTK01000021.1 GCA_003508755.1 Bacteroidales bacterium
GATAAGCAGTTTAAGAATTAAAAAGAGTAAAAAGAACCCTCCCTGCTGAGTTTTAAAATTTTAAATGGACAAAAGACAGATCCTTGGACTCATTTTAATTTTAAAATGAATAAAAGAAGCAGCGATAAGAAGTTTAAGAATTAAAAAGAGTAAAAAGAACCCTCCCTGCTGAGTTTTAAAATTTTAAATGGACAAAAGACAGATCCTTGGACTCATTTTAATTTTAAAATGAATAAAAGAAGCAGCGATAAGCAGTTTAAGAATTAAAAAGAGAAAAAAGAACCCTCCCTGCTGTGTTTTTAAATTTTAAATGAGTAAAAGACAGTTCCTGGAGCTCATAATAATTTTAAAACGAATAAAAGCAGCATCAGCCAATCCATTTAACAATTTAACGGACATACCGTATTATCGAGGCAGTGACCAATTTATTTCGTAGCTATCAATCCTGATTCATGCTAAAAAAACTGTTGATTTGGCCAACTGGACAGGCTTAATTCTATACCTGTAATCTTTGATTCCTTGCAATAGAAGAAGGTATATGTTCTAAGCAAAAATACCTTTCAATATACTTGAGCTAAGAATAATAATCTATTCTTCCTTATAGTTTTGAAGCTGATGAAATTTATAATACTCTCCTCTTTTTTTCATCAGTTCATCGTGTTTACCCTGTTCCACAATTTCCCCCTCTCTCAGAACAACAATATTGTCTGCATGCACAATAGTCGACAAGCGGTGAGCAATAACAATAGATGTTCTGTTAGCCATCAGCTTAGTTAACGCATCCTGCACCAGCCTTTCCGATTCGGTATCCAGCGCAGAAGTGGCTTCGTCAAGAATTAAAATCGGTGGATTTTTTAATATGGCTCTTGCAATACTTATTCGCTGACGTTGGCCTCCTGAAAGTTTAGAGCCACGATCGCCGATATTGGTTTGATACCCTTCAGGCGTTTGCATGATAAACTCATGGGCATTGGCAATTTTTGCTGCAGCTACCACATCTTGCTCGGTTGCATTGTCCTTACCAAAGGCAATATTGTTAAAAATAGTGTCGTTAAACAAGATAGGATCCTGATTAACAATACCCATAACCGACCGTAAATCATGCAGCTTAATGTCTTTTACGTTATTTTCATCGATGCAGATTTCACCTTCCTCAATATCGTAAAAGCGGGGTAATAAATCGACCATGGTAGATTTTCCTGAACCCGATTGGCCTACCAAAGCCACAGTTTTTCCTTTTTGGACAGCAAGGTCAATATTTATTAATACATACTCATCTGCATATCTAAAGGAGACGTTTTTATAGAGAATATTTTCCTTTAGCTGAATGTTTTCAATGGCATTGGGTTTATCCTTTATCGCAACATCAGCTTTAAGTATCATATCGATTCTTGACATGGCAGCCAGGCCTTTTTGAATGCTGTAAAATGCTGTTGAGAAAGCTTTTGCCGGATTAATGATCATAAAGAAGAATCCAAGGTAAGCAATAAACTCCTCAAAATCGATGCTTTCATCATTACCAAGAATAAGCTTACCCCCGTACCACATGAGTAATACAAAAACTAAAGTACCTAAAAGTTCGCTGGTAGGGCTTGCAGAAGCGTGCCGTGTCATAATGGAGTTGGCAATTTTTCTGTAATCGTCGTTTTGCTGTCCTTGCTTTTCTTTCATGTACGCCTCGCCATTAAAGCCTTTTACTATTCGAAGTCCGCTTATGGTTTCATCAATAGTTGACAGTATTTCCCCCATTTTATTTTGAGCCTTCATCGATGAACGCTTTAATGTTCTTCCAATATACCCGATAATTGTGCCGGCAATTGGCAGTAGAATAAAAATAAAGAGGGTAAGTTGCCAGCTAATGATAACCATCGAGGTTACCATAATTACAATAATGATTGGATTCTTTATAAACATATCCAACGATTGCATAACAGAGAATTCCACTTCGGCAACGTCGCCGGTTGATCGCGCAATAATATCTCCTTTCTTTTCATCGCTGAAGAAACCTAAATGCAAGGCTACAATCTTTCTATACATTTTATTTCTGATATCGCGCACTACATTATTCCGAATAATTACCATGGTATAACTGGCAAAAAATGTAAATCCGGTTTTCAGGAGGGTCATTACGATAAGTATCCCGCCAACAAGCATGAGTGTTTTTTGTGGTCCCTGGGTAGCAGCTAGATCAGTTACGTAATAATACAGGTTGTTCTTCAGGGCATCGGTCGGAATGTTTAAAGGGAAAAGAGAAAAACTTGCTTCCTGGTAGGAATACGTTTCGGCACTCCTTTTTAAAAGAATCTTTAAAATAGGAATCATCGAAACAATGGAAAATGCTCCAAATAGTGCTCCCAGAATATTGAATAAGATATTAAGTCCTATTAATTTCTTGTATGGAGGCAGGAATCTTCTGAAAATTCTAAGTGCGTCCCTCATGGCTAAATTCCTGTGTAGTTAAAAGGGGTAATTTGTTTTATTTCTTCCTTAACCGATTCTGAAACTTTCAGTGAGTCAACAAAACGAATAATCTGTTGGTGTCCGATCTTTTCGTTTGTACGGGTTAAATCGCGGAGGGCTTCATATGGATTTGGATATCC
>DNTK01000149.1 GCA_003508755.1 Bacteroidales bacterium
GCCTTTATCAATAACGAACTTAAACATAACAGGCCTTTTATTAGCCGCATTGACCATTTAGGGTCTGAAAAAGCACGAGAAGCTGTGAAAACTTTTCATGTACTTGGTAAGTACACCCGAAAATATTCAGAACGGGTTTTGGGTTCTTTAATTGTAAGCATGACCCATAATGTCAACGACTTATTTACAGTTTATCTTTTCATGCGCGAAGCAGGCCTTTCGCATTATACCGACAGCGGATTGGTTTGCCCATTACCTGTTACCCCATTGTTCGAAACCATTGATGATCTTGTAAACAGTCCTCAGATACTTGATGCGTTTCTCTCACATCCATTAACAAAAAATAGTCTTGAACATATTCGAAAAAAACGCGGATGGCCGGAACCTGTACAGGAGGTAATGGTAGGGTACAGCGATAGCAATAAAGACGGAGGTATAATGGCCAGCGCATGGCAGCTTTATTATGCTCAGTTTCGCCTGGCTCAAATAGGTAAGAAACACGGTGTCAATATTCGTTTTTTCCATGGTAAGGGTGGAACGATAAGTCGTGGAGCAGGTCCAACACACTGGTTCTTAAAAGCATTACCAGAGGGATCGCTGAATGGATACATTCGGGTAACTGAACAGGGAGAAACCATTGAGCGAAAATATGCCAACAACCTCAACGCTGCCTATAACCTTGAATTGCTGGTTGCCGGTACCACTTACCAAACAGTACTTAACAAAATTCGAAAACCTGAAATCAGGGAGGTATATGAAAAGCTGTTTAATTTCCTGGCAGAAGAGAGTTACAAAAAATTCAGAAGTCTCACAGAGCATCCTTTGTTTATTGAATATTATGACCAAGCTACACCCATTGATGCGATCGAATCAAGTAAAATTGGTTCAAGGCCTGCAAGGCGCACAGGCAAGCGAACCCTGGCTGATCTAAGAGCTATTCCATGGGTTTTTAGCTGGACTCAATCGCGCACTCAAATTTCTGGTTGGTACGGAGTAGGTTCTACTATCAAAAAACTACAAGACCTGCATCCGGAAAGATATGAGGTTTTAAAATCGATGGTAAAGACCGATACGTTTGTGAGGTATGTACTTACGAATATAGACACCAACCTTGCCGCTACCGACGAAGAGATTATTACACTTTACAGTGAATTGGTTAAAAACAAAGAAGCAAAAACCACTATTCAGACATTATTGCTTTCGGAACTTGCACTTACACGAAAAATGATGCTGGAACTGCTGGGAAGACCTATTTCAGTCCGCAGAAAAAGTCACCATTTTTCAACCCAACTCAGGGCAAAAGCACTTCATCCCCTTCATAAACAGCAAGTTAAACTGCTTGAGAAATGGCGCGATGCAAAACAACATGGCCACAATAAAGAAGCTGATGATTTATTGTATAGCCTGTTAAGCAGTATAAATGCCATTGCAAATGCAATGGGCACCACCGGGTAATGTTATGCCGGGCAGAATAAATAAATTGCGTTTTACCTTTGATGTTTGAATTCTATTCCGTTTTATATAATGCAGCTTAGCGATGAATAAATTAAAAAAATGGCAAAAATTATTGCTTTACATCATGGCCATTATCCTTCTAATTCTTTTTATTTCACCCCGTATTGCCCGGATATATATCGAGCAAAACAGCCAGGAGCTAATCGGAAGAAAGGTTGAAATAAAACACATTCGTCTTAATTACCTTACTGGAGCATTGAGAATAAAACAGCTTCAATTCTATGAAAAAGATACGAATGCCGTATTTATTGGTTTTGATAAATTTAAAATAAACCTGCAATATTGGCCACTGCTCAAAAAGGAAGTGAGAATATCAGAAATTAGTTTTGACAATTTGCATACGCATGTGATTCAAAAAGCTGACTGGTTTAATTTTTCAGACCTGATTCAACAAACAGATTCAACAAACTCAAACCGTGAAAGGGACACTCTCAAAGGATCTGGTAATTTACCCTACACAATTTCAGTAAATAACATCAAATTTAATAACAGCCACATACAGTATACAGACCAGATACTTAATCATACCATTTTGCTCGAAGATATGGATTTGTTTATCCCTGGTTTTACATGGAGCACCGGTTCGACAAACCTTTCTCTGGACTTTGATTTTATTGGCGGAGGTAATTTCTTTACAGCCCTGGAATTTAATCAATCGGACAGCACCTATTCTCTCAACTTGCAATTAGACAGTTTAAATGTGGATGTTATTGAACCCTATATAAAGAACTCGCTGGCCATCTCAGAAATCAATGGATATTTTTCCAACAACATTCACATTTCCGGCGACCTGCAGCATCTTACTCACATAAGTATGAGTGGATGGAATAAAATTGAAGGCCTGGTTGCACATGATATGGTTGAACGACCTGTTCTTAGTTTGTCAGAATTAATGATCCGTGTGGATACGCTAATTCTTGAAGATTATCAAATATTGGTCAACGAAATTACATTGAAGGAACCTTTCTTATTGTTCGAATTAATCGATTCTACCAATAACTGGTCAGCCATGATGATTAAAAACGATTCGGCAGATGCTGCTACTGCAGATACCATTGATACAAGCGATAAGAATGATGCTGAATTCATTTTTTCATTGGATAAGCTGAAGGTGCAAAATGGCCTGATAACATTTTCAGATCAACGACTCAGAGAATCTTTCGAGTCGAACCTCAGCGACATTAATATTAACAGCAAAGATATTGGCGCACAGGCTAAAGAAGTGAAGATTGATTTAAATGCCCTACTAAATAACCGGGCCATTATCGGTTCTAATTTTATTTTCCAACCACAACAACTCGAAACCATGGACATAGCCTTCGAGTTGAAGAAATTTTACCTCAACGATATTGAACCTTATATGGTACATTATTTTGGTTACCCGGTTGAAGCAGGAATGCTTAATTTCTCTACCAATAATTCCATTACAGAGAATACAATAAACAGTAACAGTAGCCTGTATATCAGGCAATTTAAACTTGGCGAACCCAATAAAAAGGAGGCCGAAATAAAACTTCCACTGCGCCTTGCCCTGGGGGTGTTATCTGATAAAAATGGCATTATCGACTTTGATATACCTTTTGAGAAATCGGGTGAAGAGGCAGGTATTTCTAACCTTGGCAGACTAATTGCCAAAACTATAGGTAACCTTTTTCTAAAAGCAGCAACCTCTCCGGCCGAATTATTAAGTAGTCTGTATGGTACCAATCCAAATAAGCTTAAAGGAATACAGATAGGACTATTTGATGAAATGCCTGTTGATGCAGAGCTTGAAACACTGGATTTACTGGCTGAGATTCTTGATGACAAGCCAGGTATAGATGTTCAGTTTTATCACTACCTGAATAAAAATACCTTTTTCGACAGTTTATCTTACATTCAGGCTGTTGATGCATGGCATAAAAAACATGAAACAGCAAAGGTGTTGCAGAAGCAGCAGATTAGCGACAGCACTTTAAAAGTATTTTTACTTAAGAAACTTTCGCCTGAGCAAATTGAGAACAATACTTCACTTACCGAGTTGTGCTTGTTGTTTGCTGATAGCAGCGAACTCATGGCTGCCTATGATTCTACCAGAACTCTGCAGTTAAAAAATGTGTCTGATTACCTGATCCATCATAAACAGGTTCCTGAATCCAGATTCAGATTCTCTACCAACATTGCCGACAGCCTTTTTCACGAAAAACCTTATGGAAACTTCTTTATCGAGTTTATATCATCAGCTTCTAATCCTTAGTTACAGACTTTTCCTGGTGAGCAGTATCAAGCCATGAGATAAATAGCTTGTAACCAATAGAAAGTACAATTGCCCCGGTAAATAAACCCAGGAATCCAGAAGTTATAAAGCCCCCCAAAACCCCCAGAAAAATTACCAGCATGGGTACAGGAGCTCCCTTCCCGAGCAAAATGGGCTTCAGAATATTATCGGCTGCTCCGGCAAGTAATAAGTAAATGGTCCACAAAATTGCCGGACCTACATTCATCTCTGAAAAAAGGTATAGCACTACAGGCAAAACAACCAAAATGGCAGGCATTTGTAAGATAGCCAATATAAGCACCAGCAAAGTCCATAATCCGGCATAGGGCACTCCGGCCAGAATAAAACCAACGCCAACTAGTGTAGATTGAATGAGTGCCACCCCAAAAACACCTTTTACTACATTGTTGACCGTTTTTTGGGTTACAGCAAGAAACTCATCCCCTCTTGTGCCGGCTACCTTGCGAAAGAAAGCTTTGCTGGTTTCCTCTGTGCCTTTTGCCAGCAGCAATACTCCTGCAATAATTGTGGCAACAATCATTTGTAAAATACTGCCGCTAATTCCTAACAACTGCTCAAAAAATCTGTTTCCGATTTTAATTAATTGTGAACTGTATTTAGTTAAGGTTGCTTCAATATTCTTAGAAGCATCTAACCAAAAAGCATAAAGCTTTTCCCCAATAAGCGGCCAGGAAGCAATTTTTTCGTTGGGTACGGCCAGCGTAATATTATTTGATTCAAAACTATCACGAATAGTTGACACACCAGCAATAACAGAATCAAGAAACAACCAGGCCGGTATGGCAATAAGTAAAAGGCCCATTAGCACAATTGCTGCTGCTGCCAGTTTAGATCTACCTCCAAATTTCTTCGATAATACGTTAAACAGCGGGTAGGCCGCAAGCGCTAATATAATTCCCCAGACTATTACACTGGCAAAGGGTAAAAGCAGTACGATGCACCAGGCAATAATGAGAAGTAATAACCCAAGCCGGATGGTAATATCCATAATATTCTGGGCTTGAGAATAGTTGTTGTTTTCCATGAGGCAAAAAGCTGTTTTTAATTATTTACATCATTTCCAGCGAAAAGATAAAACTAAATCTGCAATCAATAGTTTTTTTGTATAAAAAACAATTTAACTTTTTTATGTCCTAGTTCCTTAATAGTTTTGCATCTTGTTTTGTTATCGAGATAACGATAACAAACTTGTGGGCCTAACAAATACACTTTAATTTATGAGAATGTTTAAACTGCTGCTTTCGATTGCAGTACCTTTGTTGATCCTTTTCATACCGGTCAATTCATTTCAAATCGAAGGGCTTACAATAATCGAAAAGCGCGTTATTGCACTTTTTGTGATGGCAGCCATGTTCTGGATACTGGAACCAATTCCTATTTATGCCACATCTGTTTTAATCATTGTTCTTGAACTAATCATGATCTCAGATAAGGGAATGGTACTCTTCAGAAGCTCAGACGCTTCAGAAACATTTGGCGAATTGCTAAGTTATAAAGCCATCTTTTCCACTTTTGCCTCACCCATTATCTTACTTTTTCTTGGAGGTTTCTTCCTTGCCATGGCAGCAACGAAATTCAGGCTTGACCAAAACCTGGCGCGAATTATGCTAAAACCCTTTGGCAATAAACCAAAAACCATTATGCTTGGGCTTATGATTATTACAGCGGTGTTTTCCATGTTTATGAGCAATACAGCCACTACTGCCATGATGTTATCCATTTTAGCTCCTGTGTTGGTTTTATTTGCACCCAATGACAAAGGAAAAATTGCATTGGCATTGAGTATTCCCCTGGCAGCAAATATTGGAGGTATTGGCACTCCTATTGGTACACCACCAAATGCCATTGCATTGCAATACCTGACCGGTGGAAATACAATTAGCTTTGGCGAATGGATGAGCTTTGGAATACCGTTTGTAATTGTTCTAATGTTGATTGCCTGGGTATTGCTTACAATCATTTACCCCTCCGGAACAGATTCCATTGAGCTAAAAATTAACAGTACTTTTATAAAAAGCCGAAAGGCTTATATCGTTTATATCACATTTGCAGGCACCATCATCCTGTGGCTCACGGACTTTATTCATGGCATGAATTCCTATGTGGTGGCAATGATTCCGGTTGCTGTTTTTACTTCTACCGGAATTATTTCAAAAGAAGATCTAAAAAAAATAAGCTGGGATGTACTCTGGCTGGTTTCGGGAGGCATCGCACTTGGCCTTGCAATGGATAAGAGCGGGCTGGCTGAACATGTGGTAAAAAGTATTCCCTTTAGTAGCTACTCACCTTATGTGATTATTGCCGGAGCATCACTGCTGACTGTTATTATGGCCAATTTTATGTCCAATACTGCCACTGCTAACTTGCTCATGCCTATTCTGGCTGCATTAGGAACTTCTGTAGAAAGCCTGGTTGGATTAGGTGGTATTACCACGCTAATTATTGCAGCTGCAATAGCCGCCTCGATGGGTATGGCATTGCCCATAAGCACACCCCCCAATGCACTGGCACATGGCACGGGTGCTGTTACTTCAGGAAATATGGCTCGTGTGGGGGTTATTGTCGGGTTTATTGGCTTGTTGCTGGCCTTTTTAACTGTTTATATTTTACGATTAGTTAACTTTATCTGATAAGTTTGGTTTTGGCAGTACCTCAATTACATATCGACCCGGATCTGATTGCTCAGTTAAAGCTCAAATACTTTGCTGATAAGAAGAAGGTAAAGCACCTGAAAAAGAGCGATTACCTCATGCGGCAGAACCAAAAAAACAGCCGGCTCTATATTGTGCTTCAGGGATTAGTTGCGGGGTTCCTTGATACAGGTTCAGAAAATCACCAGGAAATATTCCGTTCGGGGAAAAATATGTTTGTGGGTGTGCACAGTTTCTTTTCGAAATCCGATTCCGCCTATGCCGACCTGATTGCACTCGAAGACAGCAAACTCGCCTACATTGAATTCAGCGATTATGAGGGTGCTAACGAAGCAAAACTATACGAAGACTTTGTACAGGTTATTGTAAATGAACTTTCGTCGAGGCAGGTGTTTGCAAAAGATGCAATGCTCGAGAAAGAAGCGGCCATGAAGAAACTATACCACAGTGATAAACTTGCGACCCTGGGGCAAATGGCAGCCGGACTGGCGCATGAATTAAACAATGCTTTGGGGGTAATAAATGGTAATTCCGAATGGATAGCGCAGCAAATTTATAATCGTTTTAAGAACTCTGAAGAAAAAGCCGTTTTCTCTTATTTCGAGAAAGGTTATGAAAACGGTCAGTTGCTATCAAGCGTGGAAGTCAGAAAGAAGAAGAAACAGTTTGAGAAGCAACTAAAAATCTCATCTTCGTCAGCAAAACACCTGGCACAAATAGATTTCGATGAGAAAAGTTTACCCGCCACCAGCGTAAGCGAAAGCCTGGATGAGTTAATTGGCCGCATGCATTATTTCTGGGAAATTGGTGTGGCAATTCACGACATTCTGGTTGCATCTAAACATGGTGTGCATGTGTTAAAATCGATTAAACAATTAAGTGCAGCCGACCAGGCCAGGCACGAAGTTGAACTGAACGATTCAATAAACGAAGCACTAATATTGCTTAAAAATGTTGTTAAACATGTGGACCTTGATTTTAAGGCCGGAAAAATACCTACACTGGTTGCCAATAATGGTGAACTGGTACAAATATGGGTAAACATCATAAAAAACGGATGTGAAAGCATGATTACTGCAGGCATCCCCGAACCAAAAATACAGATAAAAACCTCAGCAAATAAAAAAGGAGTAACAATAGAAATAAGCAACAATGGGCCGGAAATACCCGGCAATGTTAAGCAAAAAATATTTCAACCCAACTTTACCACCAAAAAAGGGGGATTGTCTTTTGGTCTGGGTCTGGGACTTTCCATTGTGCAACGGCTTGTTGATAGTTATAATGGAGCTATTGAGGTTGAAAGCAATAGCAAGGAAACAAAGTTTAAAATTAAGATACCAATAAGTTAGAAGTCAGAAGTCAGAAGATAAGCTCTTCACGTTTCCAACTTCAAGCTTCCAACTTCAAGCATATATAATATGGACAAACTAAATATAATTTATGTCGACGATCAACGGGAAGTATTATCAACCTTGTCGAAGGATCTGGAGGTTTTTGAAAAGTACTTTAGTGTTGAAGAGTGCGAATCGGCAGATGAAGCACTTGAATTGGTGAACGAACTTGATGCTTCCGGTGGCTTGATAGCTTTGATAATTTCCGACCATATTATGCCGGGAAAAAGTGGTGTTGATTTCTTAATAGAAATTAATAACGATGGCCGGTTCGGGCAAACGAAGAAGATGTTATTGACAGGGCAAGCTACCCACCAGGACACCATTACAGCGATCAACCAGGCGAACATTGAAAAGTACATCGAAAAGCCCTGGAAGTCAGAAGAGCTGATAGACTCTGTAAAAATCCTTCTCACCGAATACATTTTAAATGCTGGTATCGATTACGAAAAATATACGCCCATTCTTCATCAGCAGACACTTTTTACCATTCTACAAAGCAGAGTTTAGCTTTTACAATTTTTCATGTATGAAACCGACTCACTATTTAATTAGCTTCTTATTCATAGGTCTCTCTTATGGTGCCCTTGGGCAGGAAAACCCAAACTCCGTTCTAAGTAAAGGAATAAAATATACAATTGATGAAAGATCGACTTTGAGCTTTCACTTTGGCACCCAGGTATGGGCCAGGTATATGCAAGTTAATCCTGGTACCAGAGATGTGAATGGTCAATGCATCAGCGACTTCTATGATGTAGATCTGCGCAGGACTCGCTTTTCGCTATACAGCAGTTTCTTAGACGATAAATTTGTTGTTTATACCCAGTTTGGAATGAACGGACAAACCTTTTCATCCATCAGTAAACCTCAAATTTTTTTTCACGATGTATGGTCGGCATTCCAGTTTTTTGGGGGTAAACTTTATGCCGGTATGGGACTGCATGGCTGGGGGGGTGTATCGAGAATTGGTAGTGTGAGCTATGCTAAAAATATTATGCTTGATCATCCTGGTTTTAATTTCCCAAATCTGGGTAAAACCGACCAGGCCGGCCGACAGGTTGGTATATTTATAAAAGGTAATGTCGCAGGTTTTAACTACCGTTTTTCTCTTGATAATCCATTTGTTCGCAATGAATTAGACAGTATTGCTTTTATGGAAAGTGTATATGCACCCAACAGCAATACTGCAGTAAAGGGTTATGTCTTCTATTCATTTCTCGACGAAGAAAAGTTCAAAAGCTCGTATGTTCCTATGAGCTACCTGGGCAAAAAGAAAGTTTTAAACCTGGGAGCCGGATTCGATTTCCATCCCAAATCGATGGCCAGCCTCAATGCCAGTAGCCAGCAGATTTTCCATGACAAAAAAAACTTCGGAATCGACCTCTTTCTCGATTATCCTTTTACCAATAAATCGGTTCTTACATTATACACTACCGCGCTCTTCTACGACTATGGCCCCAACCATGTGCGCACCTATGGTGTCATGAACCCTGTAAAAACCGGCGACTATGCTCAGGGTGGCGGAAACTATCACTACAATGTTGGCACCGGAACCATCTATTTTGGATTGGCCGGATTTATTTTACCTGAAAGCTGGCAACCTTTTTCAGGCAAGTTTCAACCCATTGTTGCCGTTCATTATAAAGATTTCGAAGGATTGAATGAAGCATCCCTGAAATATGATCTGGGCATAAACTACTTAATTTCAGGGCACAATGCAAAAGTAAATCTTCAATATTCAAGCTGGAATTTTTACCAGGGCACTTCTGGGTTTGAGAGTGATGCCACTATAAGCAGTCAGAAAGGTATGCTCGTACTACAGGTGCAAATGTATCTGTAGAAAAATACTATTTCCAATAGAAGAAAAGGCTCGTTTATAAAAAAGAACGGACCTGTTTAATTCTCAGTTATTGGCATATTTAGCTTCTTTTAAAAGTCTCGTGCCCGAATACTAAAATTAATCATTCCGGACTGGCTGTTTCCATAATAAAAAGAAGCAGCTTTTAAGGGCTGCCTCTAATAATCAATGAATTATTATTTTGGCCTGTGTTTCAAGGTTGTTCTCTTTTTAGAAGTTTCCAATTTTGATACCGAAATAAACCGAACGTGGCATAAACGGTCCGTAAATATAGGCCGGATCACGATCAATTCCGGTATCAAAGTCAGATTGATAAGCGTTAAACAGGTTCTTAACACCACCGATTAATTGCATTGTTACTCCATTTAATTTTATGTCGTAGGTGAGGCGAATACCCATATCAAAGAACGATTCAGAAGTTCTAAGTTCGCCAATAGGATCTCCGTTCCCATCGACCTCGGCCTCAGTTCCAAAGTAAGGTACTTTCATTGAACCTGTATAGTTACCGGTAACAGAAAAGCAGATATTTTCTATAAAATCGTAATCAAGCGCTATAAACCCGTACTGATTAGGTGTACGTTCAAACTCTTTGATTGCAAAATCGCCTTCCGGGTTATCAAATAAGCTGGATTGAATGGTATAGCCAGAGGTAAATTCAAAATGCCGTAAAGGTTTAAACCTAAGCTCCATATTCACTCCCTGAACAGTAGCTCCACCATCGGAATTAGAACGAGTAGCTAAAACAGTTGTTGAACCTTCAACAAATTCTCTGTCCATTGTAAAGGCATCCATCAAGCGTGTTCTAAAACCTTCAATAAGGAATCCTGTATATATGGTTCCAACAAGACCGTTAAAATCAAGAGAGGCCATATAACTGTGGCTGGTTTCTTGTTTAAGGTCCGGATCGTTTACGTGAATAACCTGCTGTGAACCCGAAGATTCGATATGTAAATCTTCATCAAAAATTTGAGGAGCACGATATCCCTGAGAATAGCTCACTCGGGCTTTCAGTTCAGGAATAATTTCATACATCACACTCAAGCGCGGACTAAAAACGTTTGCTGATTTAGCCTCCACTCCTTCATGGGCAAGATCTTTAACCTCCCACCGATCGAGTCTGCCTCCCAGGGCAAATTTAAATTTGTTGTAAGTAAGATCGTATTGGGCAAAAGTACCAGTGGTGATCGATGACTGATCGGCAATTAAGGTATGCGGTTCGTTTCCAACAATAATCGTTTCACCCTCTACATCGGTTCCAAAAACAGGGGCCCCCAGTTTTCTGTCGACCAGGAAACCTGAGGTGTTATCAATCCCAAATACTACCGAAGAATTCGTAAATACAGCTTTATAATGTACACCAGCATTGTAGGTTCTGTCTATTGAATTACCATAATCAGTTAAAGAGTACGCTGCTCCATAAAACGAATCACGATTCAGGTATTGTCCTGAAGCATAAATCGTTAACAAATCATATTTTCTAAAGTATCGTTCGTAAGAGATACTTCCTATATACATGTTATGGTCAACCGCTTCAGCAATTTGGCGCTGGTGCAGCGGGTAATCATGCATATTACCACCTGCACGGTTTTCGTTGAGGGTCAAAAAATCAACTGAGATTTTATCCCTGGCTCCAAACTTATGGAAAAAGCGGGCACCCAGCGTTAAATTGGTTAAAGGTGTAATCTCGGAGAAACTATCGTTGTTAGCATCATACTTTTCGCGTTTGCGGGTAAAACCATATAAAGTAAGCCCTGTTTTGTGATCGCCCGAAAGAATGCTTGTATGTGCATTTACAGAGTAGTCGGCAGCTGGACCACCAGAACCCTCCACTCCAATGCCAATTGTATTGGACAATACTCCTACCTCATAGGTATTGGTAACAGGCTCTTTTAAAATTATATTAACAGTACCTGCAATTGCATTGCTACCAAAAAGTGCCGAACCGCCTCCTCGAACAACCTCGACTTTCTCAATAATGGTAGTAGGTATTAGTTCCAATCCATATACGCCGGCCAGACCACTAAAAACAGGGCGACTGTTTAATAG
>DNTK01000550.1 GCA_003508755.1 Bacteroidales bacterium
AATCCTCTGGTTTCTTGCTTGGCAAATTTTCTTCCGACTTTTGCATCAAATCCAACGCCGCAAGTACAAAAGAAATAATGTTCGTTGATGGTTCCCACATCAATTTTTTTAAGTTTTTGAGGATTTAAAGCCGCTACAGCTTTATCGATTCGTAAAGGAATCTTTAATGTGCGGGCTAATCCATTACCAGAACCACAGGGTATAATTCCCATTTTTGCACCCGACTTAAAAACACTGGTGGCTACTTCACTCACTGTTCCGTCACCCCCTACGGCAACAAAATACTTTACCCCTCTGGCAACATGCTCCAGCACCAATTCTCCGGCATGCCCGGAATACTGAGTTTCAAGAAATAAAGGTTTCCATACATCCCCTAATCCCTGCTTTAATACCTTCACAATATTATGGTGCTTGCGTCTTCCGGCAATAGGATTAATGATAAATGCTATCTTTGTTTTATTACTCATTACGCCTGCAAAAATATTTTTAATATTGTACTAAACACATAAAAAAATCGTTAACTATCAACAAAACTTTATTGATCTATTTTCGTTAGACACTAAAGCTCATCCCAAAATACCGCTATGATAACGGTAATATAGTATGAACAAAATAGTTTTTTCAATATCATTAATTGTCCTTTCATGCAGTGTTTTTGCGCAGTCGGGTGGTGACAATATTTACGACTTTCTGAATATAACCAACTCTGCACGTGTTGCTTCATTGGGTGGGCAACATATCAGTCACCCCGATTCGGATCTGAATTTTGTGTATCATAATCCATCGCTTTTAACGTCCGAAATGGGCAACAGCCTTGTCTTAAATTACATCAGTTATTTTGCCGGAACTAATTTTGGCTATGTAGGCTATTCACCAAATCTTAATAAAAAACTCAACCTGGCTGCCGGATTGCATTACCTTAATTATGGTGAGTTTATTGAGGCCGATCCTACCGGTCAAAAAACAGGTACATTCAGGGCTGCCGATTATGCGTTAAACATCTATGCTTCAAAAACACTGCTCGATAGTACTTTAAGCATTGGCCTTACGTTTAAGCCCATTTACTCACAACTTGAGTCGTATAGTTCCTTCGGGATAGCTTTTGATGCAGGAATAACTTACTATAATAAAGAAAAGCTATTTACAGCCGCATTGGTAATTAAGAATGCAGGTGTTCAGCTTACCCGCTACAATGCCAGTCAACCGCGAGAACCGCTTCCTTTTGAAATTCAACTGGGTATCAGCAAGCGACTCAGACATGCACCCTTCAGGTTTTCAGTGACCGGGCATCAGCTTCAAAAACCGAACTTGCTCTATGAAACTGAACAAGATAAAGAAGAAAGAATTGACCCAATAACCGGTGAAGAGAAACAGGAGGACAAACTTGGGCAGTTTGCTGATAATTTCATGCGTCATGTAATATTTGGTGTTGAGTTTATACCATCAGAAAACTTTTATATCAATCTGGGCTACAATTATAAACGCCGCCAGGAACTAAAGATTGAAGATAAGGTAGGCATGGTTGGTTTTTCATTTGGTGCCGGGATAAAAATCAGTAAATTCAGAATAAGCTATGGCCGTTCGACTTATCACCTTGCAGGGGCTTCGAATCATTTTTCTGTGATGGTTAACCTTTCGGAATTTGGAAATAAACTTTAACAAGGCCTTCTTTTCATTGTTTTCGTCTTAAGTATTTTCTGGCAGATTAATGTTATTTTTGGAGTTTAATCCGAATTATGAAACTTAATAACCAGATTATAATTGCTGTTGACGGCCATTCATCATGCGGGAAAAGTACATTTGCAAAACAAATAGCTCAAAAGCTAAACTATATATATATCGACAGTGGTGCCATGTATCGCGCTGTAGCTTATTATGCGATCAAAAATAATCTCGTGCAGGAAAAGCATATCCTGGTTGAAGAACTTATTAAACAGCTTCCCGACATTCACATACGCTTTCAGCGCAATCCTGATGGAGATCTGGAAACATTGCTGAACAACGAAAATATTGAAGAACATATTCGCGGTGTGGCTGTATCAGAATTGGTTAGCGAAGTGAGTAAAATAAAAGAAGTCAGGGCCTACCTGGTTAAATTGCAGCAAGAGATGGGACAACACAAAGGCATTGTAATGGATGGCCGCGATATCGGTACAGTGGTTTTTCCGGAAGCCGAAATTAAACTTTTTATGACTGCCCAACCCGAAGTAAGAGCAAAAAGAAGATATGATGAACTTATTGCTAAGGGGATTGATGTTTCATTTGAAAGTATTCTGAAAAATGTATTAGAACGCGATTACAACGACTCCAACCGTAAGGAAAGCCCCCTTATACAAGCCGAAGATGCCGTTGTGCTCGATAATAGCAATATGACCATAGAGGACCAGATGCCGTGGTTACTGGATGTGTTTAAAAACAAAAATCTTATCGATTAAAATGGAAGTTATAATCGACCCTAAATCAGGATTTTGTTTCGGAGTAAATAAAGCCATCGGATTGGCGGAGGAAGAACTCTCAAGAAAGGGCTCACTTTTTTGTCTTGGCGATATTGTCCACAACGAACAAGAAGTTGAACGGCTTGCAAACCTCGGATTAAAGGTTATTAGCCGAGATGATTTTTTTACGCTTCAAAATTGTACAGTTTTGTTGCGCGCCCATGGCGAACCTCCTGAGGTTTTTAAATATGCCCAAAAGAATAAAATTAATCTCATCGATGGTACCTGCCCGGTAGTTACCAAACTTCAACAGAAAGTTAAGCTTAGCCACGATCTTTTGCCCAAGGAGGGTACCCTTGTTATCTTCGGAAAACCCAATCACCCCGAAGTAGTGGGGTTGAATGGCCAGATAGATTACAAAGCCCATGTAGTGCAAAACAAAGAAGACCTTTTGAGTATTGATTATTCAAAACCACTTGTTTTGTACAGCCAAACAACCATGAGCCGGGAAAAATACTGGGAGCTTAAGATGGAGATAGAGGAAAGAATTCATTCTCCGGAGTTATTGGATGCTTACGATACTATCTGCGGACAGGTGGCAAACAGGGCACCCTGGCTAAAGAAGTTTAGTAAAGGGGTGGATATACTAGTTTTTGTCGGAGGAAGAAAAAGCTCGAACAGCCAGGTACTTTTCGCGCATTGTAAAGCAGCCAATGCCAATAGTTTTTTTATTACAAACCCTGATGAAACTGAAAAGATCTCTTTTGAAAATATAAATCGTATTGGTGTTTGTGGTGCCACATCAACTCCAAGGTGGTTGCTTGAACAGGTTGCTAATGCTATAAAAAACAGAGCAAATGGCTAGCAGCATTAATACATTTGTTGATGTTATTCTACCAGTGGCATTGCCTAACCTGTATACCTATCATGTTCGGTCTGAAACCAAAAGTGATGCTATTACTCCAGGCATGCGTGTGAGCGTTCAATTTGGGAAACGGAAGTTATTCACTGCAATGGTTGTTAAGGTTCACAGCACCAAACCCGAGGCATATGCTACCAAACCCATACTTGCATTACTGGATGAAAAGCCTGTTGTTTTTGAATGGCAAATTCAGCTATGGCAATGGATAGCCGATTATTACCTCTGCACAATCGGAGAAGTGTATACAGCGGCCCTGCCAAACGGACTCAGACCAGAAGGACAAACACGGATATATCTCTCTGAATTGCCCGAAGAAGGGATTGAATTATCTGCGATGGAAGAGAATATCTATAATCTCCTTAGCCAGAATCCCGGAATTACCATAGAAAAGCTGAATCCGCTTACCGAGAACAAACAGGTAATGCCGGTGCTTAAAAAGCTAATTGACAGGGGGATTATTACATTTGAGGAAAGTTTAAAGGATAAACATAAACCCAAGTTGGTCAATTACATTAGTTTACATGATGAACTGAAACCCGAGGCCGCCCTGAACGAAAT
>DNTK01000327.1 GCA_003508755.1 Bacteroidales bacterium
CAGAGAGTTAATGGAGTCGTCGTATTTTTTTAATATGGAAACTCCCATATCACATTCCTGTCTGCGTTTATTGTATTCCGAAGAAGCCAACGAGTGTTTCACTCCTGTATTGACCAATACCAGTACGTATTCTCTCATTTTTAATGGGAAATAACGAAACTCCAGACTCCGGCAATCAAGCATTATCACATGATCTTTTTTACCCTGCATAACAGCGAATTGATCCATAATACCGCATTGCACACCGGCATATTCATGTTCGGCTTTTTGCGAAAACTTGATTAAGTCAAGCGGCAAGTAATCAAATTCAAAAATATGATTGATGGCATAGGCCAATCCGCATTCGATAGACGCCGAAGAAGACATACCGGCACCGAGCGGCACATTGCCGCCAAACATGCAGTCGAATCCGGGTACCTGCCTGCCGTCTTTTACAAATTGCTTGATAACCCCCAGCAAATAATTGGCCCATTGCACATTTCCAGGATCAAGCTCGTGGAGGGGAGTTCTGTACTCTTCTTTTAAATCGTAAGAATAAAAACGATACTCCCCGTTTATATTAGGTGCAACGGCAAAATGGATGTATTTATTAATCGATGCTGGCAAAACAAACCCATTGTTATAATCGGTATGTTCGCCAATAAGGTTTACCCTTCCCGGCGAGCTAAACATTATTGGTTCGGTATGGAAGTAATTCCTAAACTGTTCCCTAATTTCTTCAATCATGCTCTTAAGTTTTATTCTTTCACAATACGTTCGTTCAGTACCATGCTCACTCCCTCTTTAATCTTATAATAATAGGCTCCCTTTTTGGAGTCACTTAAATCTTTCTTATTGAGGCGCTCGAGGATTCCCAGCGACAGTATTTTTTTTCTGAAGTTACCCGGATCAAATTCGCGCTGAAAAATGTTGTTGTATAAGCGTCGCAGCTGGGTAATGGTAAATTCTTTGGGTAGTAATTCTCCGACAATCAGGTTAAAACCTGCTTTATTCCGGAGCTTGCCCAGTGCCTGCTTAACCATTTCACCGTGATCAAAAATCAGGTTGGGAAGTTTTGAAATGGGCCACCAGTGTGCTCCGTGATCACGTACCAAATCGGGATTGTGTTTTTCGATATCTATCAGGGCATTAAAAACAACGCTTACAACATGGCCACCCGGATCGCGATTGGTTTTCGAAAAAACACTCACTTGTTCCATATAGATATTCTTTAGACCGGTAATCCCTTCCAGAACTCTATTTGCAGCATCTTCGACCGATTCGTTTTCATTCACAAATCCCCCTACCAGCGACCACTGCCCCTGGGCTGGCATAATCTCACGATGAAATAAAAGTAGTTTTAACTCTTCATTAGAATAACCAAATATTATGCAGTCTATTGCTAATAGATGACGGTATTGATCTTTGTACAATATAGTGTTCATGTAAAGACTTTTTGCAAATATAAAAGTATTTTTTACTTTTTATGATATGGTTTTATGTTTTTCAACAAATTTTATTGGAATATATCAATTAAAGCAAGATCAAAAATCCCTTTTGTTTTAAAAAACAGCAGGTTATATATACACAGAATCAAGCAGTATAAGTACAATAAGATTAAATGGGTCCAATCCATAAAAACTATCTGCTTGCACATTATCCTATTTGCTGATTTTCGAATTATCACCTTAATTTCGGTTTACTAAAACCAAAGACAATATAAATCATCTTATCTTTGCTTATTAACGTTTATTTAATATGTCAACACTTCAGGAAATTCCATTAAAAGTCCTCTGGATATATAATTGCTACGAGCAGGAGCAGGCCATCGATTTCTTCCTGGAGGAAGGTGGTAAAAGCTACCAGGTAAAAGGTTCGGATGCAGGGGTATTTAATCCCGGAGGTAAATTACGTATTTGTTTAACCGAAAACCTGAACCAGGTATCGGCAGCATATCCCAACCGCAGTGTATTAATCGATGAAGAAGACCTGGTAACTCGTATCTGGAATTATTGGAAGTATGAGTCAGGAGAGCTTCGCTACAACAGTTTATATAAACAATGGGAAGAGCATCACCAGCGCCTCCAGTCTTCCTTTTTCGATGAAGAAGAAAAACGTTCTAAATACAAAGAGGAGTTAATTCAAAACAATGTTGAATTAACTCAAAGACAAATTTACGATTTGGTTTTTGAACTGGAAGCGCTTGTTGAAATGCAAAGGGTTTTGAAAGGTTCAGTAAGCGAAGAACAGGTTACAAAGTTAATAAATCTGGTTGTCGAAGGATTTTCAGAAACAACCCGTTTAAAAATAATGACCGAGGTAAAGCGAAAAGGATTAATTAAATAGCCCTATTTAAAAAAAACTCAGGGTTCTCATCCCCCTCTTCTTTTTATTGGCGGACTGCGTCCGCACGCTGTCGCTGAGTCCTTCGCCAGAGACTTCGGCGGGCGAAGAGTCCAATACATCAATGTTGCAACTAAAGCGGACTGTGTCCGCACGCTGTTGCTGAGTCCTTCGCCAGAGGCTTCGGGCGTTTGAGAAAGCTTTCTCAAAACCCCGAAGCCCGGCATAGAATAATAGTCTTTCAAAAATGAATTTAGCTAATAGAAGCAAAAAGCCCAACAAAGAAATATATTCTTGCAGGGCGAAGGTTAGATCAATCTTTTCTTCAGAAATGCTCTGCCTGAACCGGATTTAAGGTATTTCTCAAATTCAAATGCTTTGTATTTATCGTTAAAAGCAATGTATGATAATAATTGCACTGGTAGTTTTGAACTTGCCGAATCAATATAACCCTTTTGGTGCCTTTCCAGTCGATCAGTTAGATTAGAAGTACATCCTTTATATATAGTTCCGTCGGAACATTTATGGATATATACATACCAGTGCTCAAAATTAAGCGGACTTTGTCCTCCGAAGCCGGATCAATCCGAAGTTGTGTCAATAATCTTTTCATTAATAAACAAAAAACTACATACACCGTCATCCTGGAGGCTGAGGCACGAAGCCATTCAGGATCTGGCCCCTGGATAGCAAGTACGTTTATAGTAAAAAAGATGAGATGCTGAACACCCTCCTATCGTCAGGTTTCAGCATGACGACAGACAACGGAACATACAAAAACACGACTTTTCGGTATGATCCGAAGTCGCTGCATTCCTATTGTTCAAACCCCCTCTCGAACGATAGCGGACTGCGTCCACCGAAGCCCTTCCAGCCCTTCTGGTTCTCATCCCCCTCTCCCTAATATTTGCGGACTGCGTCCGCAGTAGCCCGGCTTATAGTTTTAGTATTTCAAGGAAGTATTTGGAAATTTGAAATAAAAAAACCCGACAAAGATTAAATCCTTGCCGGGCGAAGGCGGAGAGAGGGGGATTACTCAATCTCCTTCGTCGATTTTCGTGAGGCTTCGCGTTCGAACCCCTCCGGGGGTTCTCATCCCCCTCATAAATTCTGTGCACAAAAAAAGCCTGCTATTTTCATAGCAGGCCATTATGCGGAGAGAGGGGGATTACTCAATCTCCTTCGTCGATTTTCGTGAGGCTTCGCGTTCGAACCCCTCCGGGGGTTCTCATCCCCCTCATAAATTCTGTGCACAAAAAAAGCCTGCTATTTTCATAGCAAGCCATTCTGCGGAGAGAGGGGGATTCGAA
>DNTK01000590.1 GCA_003508755.1 Bacteroidales bacterium
AGACTGATTATCAGCAGCAAACTTAAAATTGTAATAAATAGTAATAAGGTTTTTTGTTTTCTTAACAGGGTGTTTTCAGCTTCCTGAACTTGTAGTTTTTGCTGTTGCTGATTGAAATTAAAACGGGCATTAAGTCCTTGAATAATAGACTCTTTGTTTTTGTCTCTCAAAGTGTCGGAAAAATCATTTCGCAGTTGGGCAAATCTAAGTGCCTTTTCGAAGTCTCTTTTTCCCTCATATGCCTCCAGCAGTAAATCATAATTAAACACCATTACATCTACCAGATCCATGTCAGTAGCTCGTTGAAGCGAAGCATTGGCATATTCAATGGCTTTATTGTACTCTTTTTTCCGAAGATATGTGTTGCCAATATAGTTTTCATCAATGGAAATCTCGTATTCCGAGCTGTTTTTTTGATCCAGCTCAAGCGCCTTAAAATGGTAATAGAGTGCTGAATCGAATTCGTTCATATAGGAAAATGTTTGTCCCAGGTGACTTATAAACACTGGATTAGGTTCTCTTCCGAGATGGTGATAATAGGTAATAGCTTTTCTCAGGTAATAAAGCGCCGAATCGTAATTATCCAGTTCGAGGTGCCACATGGCTATGTTATGAAAATCGTATGTGAGTTGAATTGTATCCTTCTCTTTATAATTGATCGCTAGTGCGAGTCGAGCATGTTCTATTGATTTATCCAGATCATCTGTGAAATAGAATAGTTCCGATAACCTGCTGTGACAATAGGATACCATGGATTTATCGTTTTGTTTTTCGGCAATATTGTATGCCTTATACAGGTGTTCTAACGATGACTGGTAATCATTCATAAGTGATAAAAAGTCGGATAAGGCAATGTATCCGTCATACAGGTACAAATCATTGTCTTGTGCCCTGGCAATGCGTATAAATTCTGATATATGCGCATAAGCGTTCTCGGGCTTCAACAAAAACATTTCCTGTGCTATCTCATAATGAATATCTGCGCGTTCCAAAACATCCATTTCTTCTTCGAGAAGGGCCTGGAGGGAATCGATTAATTCATGCGGATCTTTTGAGCTAAATGCTAATAGGGTGTTGGTTATTAGCAGGAATATGATGATTGTTTTTTTCATTGCTTCATTTGAGGATATAAAGTTAACCTAATTTATTTTTATGGGTTCCAATTTTGACGAGGTTCTGCCAATGCATCATCCGCAATTAGTAGCGCGGGTCGGGCTGAAATGGAAGTTTGGCCATTTTTTCAACTTCAATACTCGGAAACCCGAACTCTTCAACTACTTTGCCTAAAACCAGGTAAACTCCTTTACCTTTGAACGGATATTGCTTTAAGGAATTAGGAAAATTTACCGTGTCGAAAAATTCACCTTCCAGATCGAGAAAGCATCCAAAATGCATCCATTCCTTTTTTACAGTGCGCACATATTTTATGGTAACCAGGTTGCCCATTATACGAATGGTTTTTCCAATATTATCTTTTAAGTGCTTTGCAAAAATGCTTCCCCGAAACGATGTTTTAAGTAAATCAAAAGCACTCAGACTTACCGT
This sequence comes from Bacteroidales bacterium, assembly GCA_003508755.1. GTDB lineage: Bacteria > Bacteroidota > Bacteroidia > Bacteroidales > UBA10428 > UBA10428. The sequence continues at coordinate 1,546 of DNTK01000590.1, forward strand.
AAACCCAAGCAGTTCCATTTCGTCATAAGCATCTTCTATTTTTTCCTGTACCAGTGGAGGCAGCTTGAAGTCGATGGCTTTGTTATCTGTAAATAGCTTTTTCATATCTGGTTTTTTCTTTTCACGTGTGAGCAACATATGTGATTGCCACAACAGTTCTTTTTTAGTTTTACCTGTAAACCTAAGTGTGTTGAGCCTGATGAGTAATACAAGTTGCTCCTTGCCGGGAAGAATGCGTTCCATGAAATCCTGAAGACTTTGGTATTCGCCATGCTCTTTTCGTTCCGAAACAATGCGCTCTGCAAGTTTAACTTCGAGGTTTTGTATATGGATAAAGCCAATGTAAATATCTCTTCCGTACAAGCAGGTTAGGTACTCGCTGCGGTTAACACAAGGCAGGTGTACATTAGCACCCAGGCGCTTGGCTTCGTTAAAGTAGACCCATCGTTGGTAGAATCCTCCAAAATTGTTAATGACCGCAACAATAAACTCATGCGGATAATAGGTTTTTAGGTACAGGCTTTGATAGCTCTCTACAGCATACGATGCCGAATGAGCCTTCGAAAACGCATACCCGGCAAAAGAAGATATCTGACGCCACACTTCTGCTGTAAGCTGCAGGCTGTAGCCCCGTTCGGCACAGTTGCTAAAAAACTTGTCCTGAATACGCTCAAATTCGACACGCGAGCGGAATTTGCCCGCCATGGCCCGCCGCAGAATATCGGCATCCGACAGATCGAGTCCTGCAAAGTGGTGACAGATTTTTATAACGTCTTCCTGGTACACCATTACCCCAAATGTTTCTTCAAGTTGCTCTTTCATAATGGGGTGCAAATAATTAAAACTTTCGGGTGCATGGTAACGCTTGATGTATTCCTTCATCATGCCCGATTTGGCCACACCCGGTCGAATAATGGAGCTGGCTGCTACCAGTGAAAGGTAATTGTTGCATTGCAGCTTTTTTAACAGGCCACGCATGGCCGGACTCTCGACATAGAAACAGCCAATAGCCTCTCCACTGTAGAGGCGGCGGTTCACTTTCTCATCGGATTTAAACTCCTGGACCTTATGCACATCAATCTTTTTCCCTTTATTTTTAAGCACCAGATCGGCACAATCGTTAATATGACCAATACCCCGCTGACTCAAAATATCGAGTTTCTCGAAACGCAAGTCTTCGGCAATGTACATATCCCACTGCGTGGTGGGTAACCCTTTTGGGGGCAGATCGAGTGCGGTGTAGTAGGTAAGGGGTTTTTCAGAGATAAGTATCCCGCCGGCATGCACGCTTCGGATATTTGGAAAATCGACTATTTGGAGACCTAACCGGAAAAGCTCACTGGTTATTTCGTTGCGGTTTAATTTATCTTCAGGATGGTTTACCAGTAAATCAATCTCTTCTTTTGGCAGTCCGCGTACTTTACCCAGTTCCCTGAAAATCGATTTATCCTTAAAGGTGGTGATGGTGCCAATAAGTGCCGTGTGCTCGCGGCCATAGCGTTTAAAGATGTAGTCCTGCACCTCGTCTCTGTCTTTCCAGGAGTAGTCGATGTCGAAATCGGGAGGACTGGTTCGTTTGGGGTTTATAAAACGTTCGAAATACAGATCGAGCTCAATTGGATCTACATCGGTGATGCGCAGGCAGTAGGCTACAATGCTATTTGCCCCGCTTCCTCTGCCTACATGGTAAAAACCGCGGTTTATGGTATACCTGATAATGTCCCAGGTAATTAAAAAATAGGCTGAAAACCCCAGGTCGTCGATTACTTCCAGCTCATGTTTGATGCGGCGTTGCGCTTCTTTGTTGTTGGAGCCATAGCGGTACAGCATGCCTTCTTGGGCCAGCTTTTCGAGCAAGAGTTTATCGTCGTAGCGACTACCTGAATACACTTGCTTATTTTTTACCGTTTCGTAGTCGAACTCGATGTAACAACCCTTGAGAACTCGCTTTGTGTTTCGAATGATGTCCGGAAAATCCTCATAGGCTATTTTAAAAAAATCAGGGGGAAGGAAGTATTCATCGGGCCGCGCCAAATCGTTTTCTGTTAATTTAGATAGCAGTGTGTTGTTATCAATTGCACGCAGGTAATTGTGTAGCTGATAGTTTTCCTTTGATGCAAAACTCACCGGGTGCAAGGCCAATAGTTTTGTTTTGAGCTTGCCGAACGGAGAGGTGATTAGTTTTCGCAATTCGTGCGGGCGTACTCCTATAAATTCGTTGGTTTTAAGACGCCGCGGTAGTTTGTTGCCGAAAGGGTAAACAACCAATACATTCTGAAAAACCGGGGGACAGGGAGGTAGGGG
>DNTK01000288.1 GCA_003508755.1 Bacteroidales bacterium
GTTTTACAACCGTGAAATTCGCCCATCAGATTCAACACTTTATGAATGCGGGTTATCGTCAAATCACTTTTGTTATAGGCGGAGCCTTTGGTTTTTCTGAAGAAGTATATGAAAAAGCCGATGAAAAGCTATCTTTATCATCTATGACAACAACACATCAGCTCATCCGACTATTTTTTGTTGAGCAGTTATATCGTTCTTTTTCAATTATTAACAACCATCCATATCACAACGAGTAGCATGAAAATCAGAAGTTTCTTAGTTCTATCTATGGTTTCGTTTGTTTCGGTGTTTGTGGCTGTTCTTATCTCCGCAGATAATAAAAACATCGAAAGAAGCGTGCAATTTGCACAAGACGTATTCAACGAAAAAATCCAAACTGCAAAAGAGTACTCAGCAATTCTTTCAGAGCTTGATATCGATAAAAGGATTGAATTAAAATCGTTGGATAAAGCAGAGGGGATTGGGTTTTATGAATTTGAGAATGATAGCCTCATCTATTGGTCGAACAATACTATTCCACTTGCAAAAATTAATATTGACACCTTAGAAAATAAGTCGCTATTGACTATTGCCTACAGCAATTATTTCTGTTTAATTGACAGCCACTCGGGCAACAAATTCTTAACACTGATTCATCTGTCAAGCCAGTTTCCGTATGAGAATAAATTTTTAAAAAATGGTTTTAATAGCAGTTTCAGATTGCCATCGGGTACCAAGATCAGTTTATATCAAAGCGAGAACACTTTGCCTGTTTATGATCTGGACGAAAATGTGGCATTTTATATAGATTATTCACAAACAGACCAAGGCGTCAAGATTGGGTTCCAGATTGCCGCCACATTTTTTTTCTTTCTGGGAATATTTTTTCTCTTGAGTGTTGTGCGTTTGCTCTTGTACCATACTTCAGAGCAACAGAGAAACAAATTCGCTGCGCTGGCTTTTTTTGGGCTAATTGTGTTTAGATATGTGTTATTGATTTCAGGACTGTTAAATAATCATCTGTTTTTGTTTGATCCGTTTATTTATGCCACCCGTATTGCTCCCACATTTGGCGATTTGCTCCTTAATACCTTTTTCTTTGTTTTTTTAACCTATTTGCTAAACCGCTTTGTGAAGGTTCCGAAAAAGTTTTTGACCTACTCATTCAATAGACACGCCTGGGTTGGAATTTTAAACCTTGTATTTATACTTACTCTGGTCTATGCTTATTATACCTCTGCAAGTTTAATTACTCATTCGAGCATGAAAGTGGTTGTGCATAACATTAGTCAGTTGCGTTTTCCGGTAGTTATTGCCTATTTGGTTTTTGCTCTGAATTATTTAGGATTACTGTTAGTTGCGGTTTGGATTTCGCGCACCTTGCATGCTGTAAAGTTTTATCGTATTATTATTAATTGTTATGTGCAGTTAGGACTGCTGGTGTTAATTACATTTCTGTTAGATTTTCCTATTGATGCATACACCATTATTTTTGCAGCCTTGTTGTTTGCACTTAGTATAGTTTTTCAGGAACAATTTAAAAGAAATGCTATCCTGTCAACCCTGGTAGTATTGCTGATGTTCTTTTCTGTTTACATCATGTTGTTTTCTACCCGGTTAACAGACAAGAAAGATTTTCAAATAAATAAATCACAGGCCATAAGCCTTTCAACTGAACACGATCCTATTGCTGAATATTTGTTCGATGACCTAACAATAAAATTCAAAGGCGATACGACTTTAAAGAATATGTTGCTTCCGGAACAATTTAATTTTGATCGACTATACGATTATCTTACAAAAAATTACTTCAGCGGATATTGGAAAAGCTATGAGGCCAGAATAACTATTTGCCGTCCAAGCGACAGTGTTCAGATTAACGGAAATGAAATGTTCTGGTATCCATGCTACAGCTTTTTTGAGGAATTGTCGACCAATTTTGGTATGCAAATTCCGGGAACTAACTTTTACTATATCGATAAACTTTCAGGCTTGATCAATTACTTTGGATGGATAGAGTACGCTTACAGCGATAAGGGTTTGATTTCGCTTTTCATAGAACTCGATTCAAGGTTAACCACCAAGCCATTGGGGTATCCCGAACTTTTATTGGATGAAGGATTAAAAAGTAAGCGCGATGCATCGGAAATTTCTTATGCCAAATACCACAAAGGGAAATTGATTTCGCATCATGGCGATTATGGATACAGCTTAATTTCTAAGGCCTTTCAAAAGAAAAATGATGCCGTATTTTTCACTACTGTCTCAAATAATTAAACTCATTTAATATTCAGGCCTAATAATGAGAATCTTATTGTTGTAAGCGAAAAGAAAACCCAGCTTATCGATTATCTGGTCCTGTTCTCCTATGTTTTTGTTTTTTATTACTTAACCTCTCTGCTGGTAATTTTCTTGTTTGTTTCGCAGTTCAGGCATATTAGTTTTCGTGATAGTTTACGAAACCGAATTCAATTTTCGGTCATCTTAATATTAATTGTTTCTTTGGTCTTAATTGCCGGAAGTACAACCTGGTTTAATATTAGAAAATACAATCAAACTCAATTCCGTATTCTCGAAGAAAAAATTAATTCGGTATATGTCGAGCTGGAACATAAGCTTTCTTTTGAAGAAAGATTAAGTGCTGATTGGAGTACCAATAAATACGATAATCTGAGTCAGTTACTTACTAAGTTTTCAGATGTGTTTTACAGCGACATTAACTTGTATGATCCCCATGGTAATCTGCTCGCTACATCCCGTGAGCAGGTTTTCAGGCTGGGTTTACAGAGTAAAAAAATGGATCCATTGGCATATTTTAAAATGAACAATGAAAAGTTGGCCCAATTTGTCCACCGCGAAAATATTAATCAACTTTCTTATTTATCGGCCTATGTGCCCTTTCTAAATAGTCAGGGCGAGTTACTGGCTTACCTTAACCTACCTTACTTTACCAAGCAAAAAGAGTTGCAGGAAGACATCACAACCCTTACCGTTGCCATTGTTAACATTTACGTGTTGTTAATATTGCTTACAATTGTTTTTGCTGTGGTTATAAGCGACCAAATTACCAAGCCGCTTGAAATGATCCAAAACAGGTTTAGAGCGCTTAAACTAGGAGGAAAGCATGAACCCATAAAATATTCAAAAACCGATGAAATTGGCCGGCTGGTAAATGAGTATAACAAGATGGTACTCGAACTCGAAAACAATATTGACCTTTTAGCTAAGTCAGAAAGAGAATCGGCCTGGCGCGAAATGGCTAAGCAGGTGGCGCATGAAATAAAAAATCCCTTAACTCCTATGCGGTTGAGTGTTCAGCAGCTTAAACGGACTTGGGACGATAAAAAGGAAGATTTTGACAAATACCTCAACAGGGTTACCGAAACTTTACTGGAGCAGATTGATAACCTTTCAACCATTGCTGGAGAATTTTCGAATTTTGCCAAGATGCCTATCGCGAAAATCGAGAAGGTGAGCATCAGTGAGGTACTTTCAGCTTCTGTGGCTCTCTTTAATGCGAATGAGAAGATTACCATCGAATTTAACAATCAGCTTTCAGGAAAGGAATTGGTGATGGCAGATTCGGACCAGTTAAGCCGGGTATTTATAAACATTCTCAAAAATGGTATTCAGGCTATACCTGACGACAAGGAAGGGAAAATAGTAATTGGCACCCAACTTAAGGGTAAAAAGGTGGTGATAGATATTACTGATAATGGTAAAGGTGTATCTGAGGATATTAAAGATAAACTGTTTGCGCCTAATTTTACCACCAAATCTGGGGGTATGGGTCTGGGTCTTGCTATTGTAAAAAATATCCTTGAAAGTGTGGATGGTGAGATAAATTTTTCAACAGAACTAAACAAAGGGAGCACCTTTACTGTTGGGTTGCCCGTCATAGAAAATTAATGCTAAACTTAAAGACTATACCAAGGAATGGTTTAAACCTAAAGATAATTTTTTATATTTGAGAAGTTTAATGTAAACCACTCAACCCCATTTTGAATCGATACATCACCATACTAATTCTTTTATTGCTCCCGGTTGCTGCATTTTCGCAGGTAGAAATCGGCAGTGATACCTTAAACAGCTATTATCGGGTATCAGCTTTACCTTCCGGAAATTCAGTATTCTGTGCCGGAGAAGATCTTTCCGATTTGAATCCGGGTGATAAGGTGTTACTAATTCAAATGACCGGTGACGCTATTGTTTACTGGGACGATACGACAAATGCTCAGACTGACCCAGGAATCGGTTTCGAAGGTGAATATGAATTTCTATCGGTTTTAAGTGTAAATAATGGCACTAAACAAGTAAATTTTACTGCACCCTTAAACAGTAATTATGTTGCTGGTGAAAGATATCAGCTGGTAAAAGCCTTTGAAACATTTGACGCCCGGGTTTCTTCCACCCTCACTGCTCCAGCTTGGGATAGTGCCACCGGAAAAGGTGGTGTGCTTGCTATGGTTATTCTTCGGAGACTTACCGTAAGTGGTACAATTACCATGGAAGGAAAAGGCTTTAAAGGGGGTGCCAGATCTGTCTACTCTGTCGATTGCAGGCCTGCAAAAGATTATGATACCACCTATTACCTGCAGGGAACATTAAATAGAGCAGGTATTAAAGGTGAAGGGCCAAATACACCTTCTTGGCATTATACTGTTGGTGCAGGATTCAATATCACCGGAGGTGGTGGCGGTTTCGGTAAATTTGGTGGTGGTGCCGGTGGAGGTAACTGGGGGGCTGGTGGAAATGGTGGCGGACAATCGGCTGTTTGTGCCAGTAACATTTTCCAACGATCTTATGGGGGCGATGGGTATGGTGCAAGGGGTTATTATTCAACACTATTAAACAGGCTCACTTTTGGAGGAGGAGGTGGTGGCTCTAACGATAGTACAACATATACTGCTACTGCTGGTGGAAGTGGTGGTGGTTTAATTGTCATACTTGCAGATCAATTAATTTCGAATAATGGTGTAATTACCGCAGATGGTGAATCGGTTACTTCAACAGCAAATGGTGGAGGAGCCGGAGGTGGTGGCGGTGGTGGTACCATTTTAATAGATGCAGATTCTTATATCGGTGCATTAACTATTAATGCCACAGGTGGCGACGGCGGAGATACCGACGGTACCGAATATTGTGGTGGAGCAGGCGGAAGAGGCGGCGGTGGAGTTGTTTTGTTTTCGAATAGCTCACCGGTAGGAGGGGTTTCTATTGACGTCTCAAGAGGTAGCACTGGAACAGCATTATGCCCATCACCTCCAAGCTTAATTCCTGCAGGAGGTGGTAATGGAGGTACATTATACAATTATTCACCCTATCTAAACGGCTTTACCTTTAATGCCGTTACAGGTGATGATACACTCTGTTTTGGGCAGCAACCAGATGAAATAATTGGTTCAGTCCCTAAGGGCTCTGTAAATTATACTTTTCAGTGGTTGTCCAGTACCGATAGTATTACATGGTCAGTCTTGACAAACGACACATTAAAAGATTACCAACCTCCGGTATTGTTCGATACAACCTATTATACTCGTATTGTTACATTCCCCGATGATGGCATTGCCGACACAGCCATACCGGTAAAAATTGTTGTTTATCCATTAATATCCAATAACCTTCTTACTTTGAGCGATACAGTATGCAATGGGATACAACCCGGGATTTTAACCGCCGAGTCTGTAAGTGGTGGTAGTGGTGAATATACCTACCAATGGTGGTCCAAGGCAGAATCGGGAAGTTGGGAAGACAGAGGTAATGATGAACTATTGAATGAAACCAACTTTTTAGCGGAGAATACTGAGTATTACCGAATCGTCCGCTCTGGTCACGAAAATGTATGTATCGATACCAGTGCTATTGCACTTTTATCCGTGCTTGATCCTATTACCAACAACGAACTCGATTATACTCTTTTCGATACCATTATTTGCAATGGATTAACTGGCGGAGTCATATTCGGTAAACAACCCGCAGGTGGTGAAGCCGGCGATTACCGGTATAGTTGGATTATTAGTAATGATGATGTGGGCTATTCAGGTTTGGGAGGCGAGTCTGGCAGAAATATTAATTCTGTTGGACCCCTAACTACTGACACCTATTACTATAAAAGAATTGTGTACTCGGGCAACGATGATGCCTGTATCGATACAACACCAACACCACGATTAATAACAGTACTTGCAACCATTACTAACAATGGCATTGGTTCTGAATTTACCCGTTATTGCAATGGAGCAAATGCCTCTGAACTCAGACAAGCCGATGCCACCACAATTGCTGGTGGAGATGAAACATTTGTGTATCAGTGGCAACAACTTAATGATGCCACCTGGGATGATTTATCTGGTGAAAACAATGCGGCCTATTCACCTGGAATTTTAACCGACACGTCTGTTTACCGCAGAGTAGCGTTGTCTGGATTCATTGGTGGGATATACGCCTGTGTCGATACAAGTTTGCCATTGTCCATTGATGTCCTGGATGCTATTTCCAATACGCTTACGTCAGCTGACGAAAACATATGCCAGGATGGGCAGCCTGAAGCTTTTTCCGAATTGGCAGCCTCAGGAGGTGCCGGGGCAGGTACCTTTAGCTATTTATGGGAACAGAATCCCGGTACGGGGTGGGAAGATGCACTTGGAACTAATAATCAGGAAACTTATTCACCACCAGTGCTTTATACCTCCACTACCTTCAGGAGGTTAGCAACTTCTCAAATTTGTACAGATACCAGCAATGCAATAAGCATTACCGTCTACGATTCGATTAGAAATAACCTGGCCGAAGGTGCTGCCATACAATACACTTGTTTCAACAGCCCTGTGACGATTTTGGGCACTACACCACAAGGTGGTACCAGCAGTTATACATATACATGGGAGTTATCGACCGATGGAAATAACTGGTCAGACGCTTCCGTGCCCTCAGAAGATTTAACATCCGGCAATTTAACGGTATCAACATACTTCAGGCGCTTGGTTGAGTCAGGAGAAACCGCACAGTGTAAGGATACCTCAAATGTAATTTTTACCCTGCTTAATTCCTTGCCTACTGGCGATATCTTATCAAAGGCCGACACAGCCTGTGAGGGAGATGAAATCATCGTAAAATACGAAAACTTTACTGGAAATGGTCCCTGGACTATAGAGCTGGGGGACGATACAGAAGTATTCTATAATAGTACAGTAAGCAATGCTACCGATTCAGTTTCATTTGCTTTAACTCAAAGTGCCACTATTCGCCTGCTCTCCATGCAGGACGATAGCTTGTGTTTTGCGGATTTAACTGCTAATACCGGCCTTGTAGCAGCTGTCGCCTACCAGGTTCCGGATGCAAGGCCTGGAACCGATTTTCCGGTATGTGGTCTGGAAGCTACATTGCAGGCCAGCTATTCTGTACCATCAGGCAGTACAGGGCTGTGGACGGCCAATCAGGGCAGTTTTGATGATCCAACATCACCAACAGCTGTTGTAACCATGCCCGATGGCAGTTATGGTGAAGCACAATTCACATGGACAGAAACAAATTGGGAATGCATATCGGAGAAAAGCATAGCTATAACATTTTATGAGCAACCGGATGTGCCTGATGCAGGACCTGACCAGGTATTACCCTATCAATTTACTACACAACTGGAAGGCACTCCGCCCAATCCTCCGGCTACCGGAATTTGGAGCTTCACCCAAGGCTCAGGTATATTTATCGATTCTACCCAATACGATACAGAAGTGACTATGGAAGATCTTGGGGCATATACTTTGCAATGGACGCTCGAAAATGGTGCCTGTGATCCTGTCTCGGACCAATTAGAAATTATTATAAACGATCTGGAGTTAAGTACTGGCTTTTCACCCAATAGCGATGGTGTAAATGACAACTTTGTATTGAATTTTCCAAATGGGAACAATGTTAAAGTAACTATTCTCGACAGGTATGGTAACCAGGTGATTGTATTGTCAGGGAGCATACAAATTCTTTGGGACGGCAGCAATGAAGGTGGCCAGGAAGTACCGGAAGATACTTACTTCTATATTGTCGAAGAAGAAGGTGGCCCGACCAGAAACGGATTTATTGAATTAAGAAGGTAATGAGAAGACTAACTATCATATTACTCTTTGTTGTTGGTGCAGTAAATGCCCAGCAATATTCATTGCCTACCCAAATAAATCGCAACCGGATGTATGTAAATCCAGCCTATGCCGGCTCATACGAAGCATCGGTTGCCTCGCTCATGCACCGTTCACAATGGATCAATGTTCCCGGAGCTTTGTCGTTTCAAAACTTCGAGTTTCATACACCCTTAAAAAAGCAAGCCATTGCTTTGGGTTTCCAGGTACGAAATGAATCCATTGGATTAAAAAATAATACCGAAGCCTTTATTACATATGCGCACCGTATCCAGCTCGAGAAATCAACATTGGCATTTGCCCTAAAGGGAGGGGCACAAAGTTTAAGCTTTAAAGATCCCAGACTTTACGAAGATGAAGTTGATAATGCGTTTTTATCTAACAGCACTTTGCTGCCAAATGCTGGTTTTGGGGTTAGTTACTACAGCGCTGCATATTATTTTGGCTTATCGGTTCCTTACTTTTTTGGTGTTATCAGTCCTGATGGAAACTCTCAGGTCGATTTCAGTGTTGACAGGCTCAACTTTGTGCTTTCGGGAGGTGGTTCTGTCAGAATG
>DNTK01000348.1 GCA_003508755.1 Bacteroidales bacterium
GTATTAGCCCGTGCAGCACATTTTATTGGAGTGCCATTGGCCAACATTTCGGCTACCGACAAACTAAAAGAAGCCGAAAACAATGATTTATTGAACAACCCGGTTGAAAATACAGAAGCAAATGATAATCAATAATACTATACCCGTTCTATTGGGGCTTATGATGATAATGGCCGCTTTTGTAGCCATTTACCATAAAAAACTGCCAGTAGCTATTATCGCTGCCGGAACAATCAGCCTGCTGGCTTCTATACTCTATTTATTCCTGGCTGCACCCGATGTGGCAATGACCGAAGCCTCTATTGGTAGTGGGCTCTCTACCATCATATTTTTTTATGTATTAAACAAAATCAGAAAAGAGAATGGTACGCAATAGTTTCAGATTAATCATACTCGTTGGCCTGCTGGTCATCTTCTCTACGCTGGTATGGAGCTTCAATGGAAACAACGAACTTAATTCGCTCGCACAATTTTATACGCAACAAGAGAATATCGAAGCAGTAAATGCAGCGAACCTTGTATCGGCAGTCGTGGTCACCTATCGTGGATTCGATACACTGGGCGAAGTAACCATCTTGTTTCTTACAGCATCGATAATCGGGTTTTTCCTTAAGAAGAAACTTTCGGATACCCAGCGAAAAGAAGTCCGTGAGTCCAGTGATATTCTGGTTACAGCATCAAAGATATTGGTGCCGGTAATGATATTATTTGGAGTATATGTTATTATCAATGGTCACTTAACACCCGGTGGCGGATTCCAGGGCGGAGCAATTATTGCTTCTGCCATGGTGCTGGCACTTCTGGCGAACCCGCACATGAAATTCAATCACCAACTATTTAATGTGCTTGAGAGCATCTCGGGTGTAAGCTTTGTGCTTATGGGCATTGCAGGTATTGTATATGCCGGAGGCTTTCTTGATAACAGGATTTTACCCGGTGGTGAGGTCGGCACACTAATCAGTGCAGGTGCCATTCCCTTAATATACATTTTTATCGGGCTCAAGGTGGGCTCAGAATTGTCGAATATCGTAGGTAACCTGCAGGTAACTCAAAACGAGCAATAAAAAGTTAGAAGGATGGAATATATAAGTATGATAACAGGATTTTTATTGGTGCTTCTAGGCTTGTGGGGCGTGCTCACGCAAAAGAATATCATAAAGATCATTATCGGATTTTCAATTTTTGATACGGGACTGCACATTGTTCTGGTATCTATTGCCTATTTGAGAGGCGGCACAGCCCCCGTAATTGATAAAGCTGTGAAGGTTACCGAGGCCATTGAAAAAGTGGTCGATCCGGTTCCGCACGCCTTAGTGCTTACTGCCATTGTAATTGGGCTTGGAGTAACCGCACTCATGCTGGTGTATGCACTTAAACTGTATCAAAATAAAAAAACGCTTGAAGTACAAAGCTTTAACGATTTAAAGTGGTAAGAAATATTTAATCGAATACACGATGATATCACCAATTCATATAATTACACTAACGCTGGGTACTGCTTTCTTCATAGGCCTGCTCAAAAAGTTAAACCTGAATATTTCGGCTTTACTGATGCTTGTTGCTATAGCCGCAGCAGGCACCATTTCGGCGTCCTGGTTCACGGCAATCCTTTCAGGAGCTGCAAACGCAGAAGTATTCACTGCGGGTTTCAATCCACCCTACTCCATAAACCTGCTCATGGGAAAAGGTGAGGCACTTATTACACTGTTAATAAACCTGGCCGGTTTTTTAGGAGGTGTTTACCTTTTGAAAAGTCTAAAGGAACGGGGCATTTATACCATGATCATCTACCTGGTATTTATTATGTCGCTGAATGTGATTGTAATGACCCGCGATATTTTTAACCTGTTTGTATTTATGGAAGTGGCCAGCATCGGTATTGCCGGCCTGGTAATCCTCGACAAATCTTCTAAAGCTACACAAGCAGGGTTTAAATACTTAATTGCAACCGGCGTAATAGCTGGCATCCTGCTGATTGGCATTGCCTTTACCTACTATTTTGCAGGTACCTTAAACATCGATGTTATACAACAAGCAAGCATAATAAACTTTAAAGCAGGCAGCATCGCTGTTTTTCTGGTCATCATTTCCATTATTCTCGAACTTAAACCTTTTCCTGCCAACGGATGGGGTATCGATGTTTACGAAGGGGCAAATCCCGGAATCGGAGCCATGATTTCTGCCGCATCGGCTTCGGCTATGTTATTTGTGCTGTATAAGCTTGCTGTATTGGTTCCTGAGAGCTTTTTGCAAATCATCACGGCTATAGGTATTCTTACTTTTGTGGGATCCAACTTAATGGGTATTAAACAATCCAATGCCAACAGGTTATTGGGTTATTCATCCATTGGTCAAATTGGGCTGCTAACTGCAATTGTGGGGCTAAAACCTTTTCTGGGTGCACAGTTTGAATTAATTGCGGTGAGCATTCTTATCTCACACTTTTTTGCAAAAGCCGGCTTATTCTGGCTATCAGGAATCGTTAAAAAACAAAACCTGAAAGATTGGGCCATGCTAAGGCAAAAACCCTACCTGCTTGTTCTTTTTGGCATCTTCATATTTGCCCTTATCGGGTTTCCACCATTTCCATCTTTCCTGGGCAAATGGGAATTAATCATGAAACTGGCCCATAGCCATCATTTTTATATCCTTGCCTTCATCCTGATTGGTTCATTCCTTGAAGGTATTTACCTGTTCCGTTGGTTGGGTTTCAGCATTAAAATGGAAGATGCTAATCTGCCTCCTTTAACAGTTCATTGGAATAAGATTATTCCTGTTGTGCTTTCTGCACTGGGAGTGCTTGGTTCAGGTATATATTTTGGTACTATTACAGAAATAGCAGCATCGTTAAAGTACATTCCTTTATTGTTTATAGCACTTTTGTATGTTATCGATTTTTTACCGGTTTATGTAAAAAACACTGTTTCGATAGCAGGTATCGGCTACTACCTATACACCATCTACCCCGATTTAGAGGGTTTTAAACTGATTTTTGGCCTGATATTTCTGGCTGGAGGTATGTTAACCCTGGTTGCCGGTTATTTTAAAACCGGAACACGTAAAGGATTTTACCCCTTGGTCATGCTCATGTTCGCCGGTCTTGTTGGATTAATAGAGGCCCATACAACTTTTGAGTTCTTTTTTGCCTGGGAGCTCATGACAGCCGGTTCATACTTCTTAATTATCAGGGGCAAAAAGTCGATGACACATGCCTTAAGCTACATGCTTTTCTCCTTGGCCGGGGCTTACCTGATTCTTGCCGGTTTTGGTTTGGCCCACATAGGTCAATCTTCGTATGCACTTGATATACTTGCAAGCGTACAGAGCTTTGCACCACTCGTATTTATTCTTCTTGCCATTGGATTTATGACTAAAACCGCTTCGGTTGGTTTGCATATCTGGCTTCCCGGAGCACATGCCGAAGCCGAAACAGATGTATCACCCATGGTTTCTGCCATATTGCTTAAAGCCGGTGTTTTTGGTTTAATCCTGCTTATGCTCAATATGGGCAGCCAGTTTATCGGAAGCTTTAACATATATTATGCCCTGGCCTGGATCGGAGCTATCACTGCCGTAATGGGTAATATGATGGCCGCTTTCCAGGAAGATGCAAAACGGTTATTAGCCTACTCAAGTGTTGGATTCCTAGGCTATATTTTATTTGGCCTGTCCTTCATGTCACATCTGGGTTGGCTGGCAGCTGTTTCCTTATCGGTGGTGCATTTTATGTTTAAAACCCTGTTATTCCTTGCTATTGGAGGAATTGTTTACAGGGTAAAAACCAAGGAGATGTACAAAATGGGCGGGTTGATAAAGAAAATGCCTTTCACCTTTATATCTGTGCTGATGGGTATAATTGTTATTGCAGGTGTACCTCCCTTAACCGGTTTTGGTGGAAAATGGATATTGTACAATGCCGTGCTGGAAAAAGGTTGGTTCTTTCCTTCTGCACTGGTATTCTTTGCAGGTATTGTGGCATTCCTGTATTGCTTCCGGTTAATTCATACAGTATTCCTTGGTCAGCTTAAGGATGAGCACAGAGAAGTCAAAGAGGCTCCTTTCTGGTTACTCCTACCTCAATATATGATTCTAATGGTAATCATGTTGTTTTCTGCTCTTCCAAATTCGTTGCTGAAGCCAATCGGAGCAATGCTGGCACCCATTTTTCCTGAAGGAGCACTGGAATGGCAGGGACAATTGGCTAAAAGTGGATTTGGCTACTGGAACGGACAGGTAATTATGTACATCGTAGGTGGAATATTTGTTGTTGTTTTTGCCTGGTTGTGGTATATGAATCGTAATGCGCAGAAGGTGAAACAGTTTAATATAGGGTACTCAGCTGAGCGCCCGTCATTGCCGGAAACTACCCATTTTGCCTATAACTTTTTTGCACCTTATAAAAAGGCACTGGGTTTTCTGGTTTCCCCACTCATCACAAATTTTTGGGATTCGGCCTCAGAGGGAGTGCATGCCATTTCAGATAAGGTAAGAAGAATATACAACGGAAATGTGCAAACCTATGCATTCCACATCCTTGCTTTTATTGTAGTTGTTTATCTAATCATTTTTTAGCTAAGATTATGGATTTCGGATTTAAACATATTTTATATGCCCTGTTAACCGTCTTTATTGTATTAAACTATGGGTTAATTTTACAGGGAATTGTAAGAAAAATAGGAGCCAGGGTTGGAAGACGCTATGGTATCCGCTGGTATCAGCCCTATATCGATATCATTAAAAACTACGCCAAACGCAGCACCATTACCCATGGCGTGATGTTCTATATTGCCCCCGTGTTTCGCTTAACAGGTGGCATAGGTTTGCTGCTTTTCATGCCTGTAATTTTTGGGTCCGAAATTTTTAGCAACTTCTCGTTTGCCGGAGACCTTGTGTTGGTACTTTATTTCCAGTTTTTTGGAGTTTTAGGGATGGCACTGGGTGCAGCAGAAGGAGGGCACCCGTATTCGGCCATTGGCGTTTCACGAGGGTTATCGCAGGTTACTGCCTTTGAGCTTCCGCTTACCCTGGGCGTACTTGCCATCGCCATGCAATACCAAACCCTAAATATTACAGAGATTGTAGCTGCGCAACAAGGCGGATTTTTATCATGGACCCTGTTTACTAATCCCTTTGCGACCATTGCTATCATGTTCTCATTTTTAGGGGCTATGGGTCGCTCACCTTTCGATGTGGTTTTAGCGCCACAGGAAATCCCCATTGGTCCTCCAACGGAGTTTCATTCAGGATTATTAGGAGTGCTGCAACTAAACAGGGCCATTTTCCCGGCCGCCAAATTAATCCTGTTTATGAACCTGCTTTTCGGTGGGGCAACAAGTTGGCCTGAACTCGTGGTAAAAACATTCTTAATATACATGTGGTCGGTTTTTGTTGGAACGGTATTCCCTCGCTTTAGAGTCGACCAGTCAGTAAGGTGGTTTTTAGTGGTACCTCTGACCATTGCCATCATCGCAATAATTTTAATTCGGTTTTAGAGATGAAAGAAGATTTTAAAAAAAGAACAGTAATAACGCCCGAGGGTAAACCTCTTGAAATAGACCCGGTAAAAGATTACTTCAGCGATGCACGGCCTAAGGTGCATAAGCCAGCTAATCCGGTAATTGAAAAATTTGCAAACTGGGCTCGTGCCAATTCACTTTGGGTACTTGGTTTTGGTACCGGTTGCGGAGCCATTGAAATGCGCCCTTTAATGACACCCCGTTTCGATGCTTACCGCTATGGTATTCAGTGGAGACCAACGCCAAGGCAAGCCTCCGTATTTGTTATTTCTGGTTATTTATCGGTAAAAACTTTAAAAAGGGTAGTAAGAACCTATGAGCAAATGCAAAATCCAAAATTCGTTGTAGGCCTGGGAAGTTGCACCATAAACGGAGGCATGTACTGGGATAGCTACAATACCATTAACCGACTCGATCATTACCTTCCGGTTGATGTATACATTGCCGGATGCATGCCTCGACCGGAGTCTTTACTGCATGGATTTGAAGAATTAAAGAAAATAATTAAAGAAGGTCGTGGTGAAGGAGCAAATAAATATGCCGAAGAGTTCGACTGGTACAAAGCAAACCAGAAAAAAGTAATAAAAGATTGGGATATGCCCGATTATAACTGGTAGCAACATGTAAAGATGTTATTTATGAAGAGTTTACTTAACAATATAAAAAGCCGGTTTAGCATTAAAGATGTAACCGAACAACGAAGCAACCTGGTTTTTATCGATGTAGCCAGGGAGAGTGCCGTTCCACTTATTACGTATTTGAGAGATTATGAAGGAATGACGCACCTGGTATTGCTTACAGCAGCTGATTGGATTGAAGAAAATGAATTTCAACTAACCTACCTGCTTAATAACCCGGAGCAAAAATTTGACATAGGTGTTCGCGTGCGCATAAGCCGCGAAAAAGCTACCATGGAAACAGCTCATCACCTATGGGAGCAGGTTGCCACCTATCAGCGGGAATTGAAAGAGATGTTTGGCATAGACTTTCCAGGTAGTCCAGGTGTCGACAAGCCATTTATTCTCGAAGGTTGGGATGATTTGCCACCCTACAGAAGAGATTTTGACACCAAAAAATATTCGGAAGACACTTATTTTCCGCGTCCAGGCAGAGAATCGAACGATCCTGCTGAATATATGAAGAAAAAGATGTATCCAAATGAGAAGTAATATATTAAATATAACAGAAGACCGATCACAATTTCCTGAGAAGAATGCTGAAGGAAAGATTGATGTTGATTTAAGTTCACATAAGTACCTGAAGCTTTGGCAAGGCCCTCAGCATCCGGGTATTACCGGGAATATGTCTTTAGAGTTAACCGTGCTTGGTGATGAAGTAATGGATTGCGAAACCCATGTCGGATACCTTCATCGTGGCTTTGAAAAGCTGATGGAGCGCAGGAAATACATACAATGTTTCCCCATTGTTTGCAGGGTAGCTGTTCCTGAACCTGATTTCAATGAGTACTGCTTTGCTTCGGCAATGGAGGAGCTTGCAGGTATCGAGGTTCCTGAAATGGCGGAGTGGCTGAGAACACTTACACTGGAAATGTCTCGTCTGCAATCGTACCTTATGTGGATAGGTGGCCAGTCAGGCGCATTTGGATCCGGAATCATTGGCCAGTGGGCGAATTATTTGCGTGATTTGGTACTTGATCGTTTCGAAGAGTTAACCGGAGGTAGAATTTACCATATGTATCAGCTTCCTGGCGGGGTACGCGGCTTATTGCCAGATGGTTTTAAGGACCGAATGGAAGAAACACTACAAACCATCGAGGAGTTCATGAGCGATATCGAGAAGGTAATGTTTAACAATGCTGTATTTAAAAAGCGTTCAGTTGGCATGGGATACATCGATCCGTCCTGGGTAGATAAGTTTGGCATTACCGGACCAAATGCCCGCGCTGCAGGAGTAGCAAAAGACATACGAAAAGACTACCCCTACCTGAAATATGATCAACTGGATTTTGATTTGGTAATGGGTAAGGATTCTGACATTTATACCCGGGCCGATGTACGTCGTCGCGATTTGCTGCTCTCGGTAGATCTTATCCGCCAGATATTTGCGAAAATGCCCGAAAAAGGAGAGATAAAAGCTCCAACACCCAATGTATTGCACTGGAAAGTGGCTCCGGGAGAGACCTACAGTCGTGCTGAATGTACAAGAGGTGAATACGGATATTACATGGTTTCCGATGGCACTGAATACCCGCGTCGAATAAATGTTCGGGGGCCCAGCTATACGCATGCCGTGGCATTACTGGAAAAAATGATCATCAACACCAACATTGCCGATGTAGCCGGATTAATGGTATCACTGCATACCTATCCGCCTGAAATTGAAAGATGATGTTAGCTGAGGATTGTTTAACTGTTGATTTGCTTATTTAAGAAACAAAAACGATTACCATTATGCGATTATTTTCTTTTGAGAAATTAGAAGTTTGGAGATTAGCAAGAGAACTCAATAAAACCATATATGGAATTAGTAAGAAATTTCCCGATGAAGAGAAATTTGGACTAACATCTCAAATTAGAAGGGCATCTGTTTCTATTTCATCAAACATTGCAGAAGGCAGTGCTCGTATATCGGGAAAGGAGCAGGCAAGGTTTACAGAAATTGCATATGGAAGCCTGTTGGAAGTATTGAGTCAACTTATAATAGCCAATGATTTAGAATACATTTCAGAAACTCAAATAGATAATCAAAGGGCTGCTTTTGAAGAATTAAGCAACAAACTAAATAAGCTGCGTCAATCTCAACTG
Organism: Bacteroidales bacterium; assembly: GCA_003508755.1. Lineage (GTDB taxonomy): Bacteria > Bacteroidota > Bacteroidia > Bacteroidales > UBA10428 > UBA10428. Next base: position 8,282 of record DNTK01000348.1, read on the forward strand.
AATAAGGATAAATAGCTGCATAATCAGCTCAACAAATAAACAACTCAACTTAAAACAATAATTGTCATAATAATGAGCTTAAAAGATATACTATCACCCTTTACTGCCTGGAAACACGTTGTTAAAGATCCGGTAACCATTAAAGACCCGTTTACCCGCGAAGCCGCTGAACGATACCGGGGGTTTCATAAGAACGATATAGAAACGTGCATTGGGTGCGGAACCTGTGAAGATATCTGTCAGAATGCAGCCATTGATATGGTCCCTGTGGATGGCATAGAAACCAGGGATGGAGACAGTGGACTTCGCCCGATGGTAGATTACGGACGCTGCTGCTGGTGTGCACTCTGTGTTGACGTGTGTACAACAAATTCATTATCACTCTCGAATCACTATAATTGGATCGATGAAGATCCGGACCAATTCCGATATATTCCCGGAGTTGATAAAAAAGAGTGGGATACGAACGAGAAAGGATGGAAAAAGCCGGAGGGCAACTATGAATTATATGATATCAACCGGGTAAAAATGGAAGAGCAGGCGCCTGAATCCCGCGATGATTCCTTTATTGAAATTGTGAAAGGATACTCGAAAGAGCAGGCTCTTCTGGAAGCAGACCGTTGTGTTGCATGTGGTATTTGCACAGCTACTTGTCCTGCGCATATGGGCATTCCGGAATATATCAAAGCCATTCGCAATGATGATTTAGAAGAAGGATTGCGGATTCTCTACGACACCAATCCCTTGCCCGAAATATGTGGTCGTATTTGCACCCATAAGTGTGAAACAGTTTGCTCCATAGGCCACAAGGGCGATCCGATTTCAATAAGATGGCTCAAGCGCTACATTGCAGATCAGCATCCTTCTGACCAATACAAAGAAATACTGGGTACTAGGGATATTGAATTAAATGGTAAAACAGTGGCGATTGTAGGTTCAGGTCCGTCCGGACTTTCAGCTGCTTACTACCTGGCCTTACTAGGGTATAAATGCACCATCTATGAAAAGCTTCCTGAAGCAGGAGGTATGATGCGCTATGGTATTCCTGAATACCGTTTGCCGTATGACCAAATCGACAAGGACGTTAATTACATTCTTTCGTTGGGTGTTGAAATAAAAACAAACACCAATATTGGAACCGACATTACACTTGAGGAGCTGCAGGAGCAATACGATGCTGTATTTGCTGGTACCGGCTTGCACATGGGAAGAAGCACCCGCGTACCAGGGACCGATCACCAAGAGGTTTACCAGGCTGTTGATTTATTGCGCGATGTGGTATTGGGAAAAGAAATACCTGTGAAAGAAAACATTGTTGTGATAGGTGGAGGAAATGTAGCCATGGATATCACACGAACCCTGGCAAGGTTGCAGAAAGTAAAATTCGGAAAAGTAAGTATCATTGCCACATCGCTTGAGTCTGAAGATATAATGCCCGCTGACAGGGAAGAGGTAGTAGAAGCACGAGAAGAAAATGCCACCATTATTCCGGGCTGGGGTCCAACGAAAATCGAAACCGAAGGCGAACATCTAAAAGGCTTACATGTTGTTAAATGTACTTCCGTATTTGATGAGGAGGGACGCTTCAATCCTAAATTTGATGAGGAACAGATAGACTATTTTAAAGGTGAAATGGTTGTGGAGTCGATTGGACAAGGAATGGATATTTCTTATTTTAAAGGAGATATTAAAGAAAACCTGAAACTGGATAACCGAGGTAGAATTATTGTGAATGAAAACTTCCAGTCTAGTATCGATTGGTTATTTGTAGGTGGAGATATTATCCAGGGGCCTGATGTGATTCATGGAATTGCCAATGGGCACAAGGCCGCGATAGGTATTGACAAGTTTTTAGGAGAAGGGTAATATGTGATGGTTGATGGATAATTCTAACGATTGAATAGCTTTACATCAAGAATTCTTTGTGCTGAATACAAAATAATAAAAATTAAAAACACAAAAAAATGGCCAACCTTTCAGTAGAATACATGGGTTTAAAGCTCAAGAACCCCATTATTGTTGCCAGTTCGGGCTTAACCGACTCTGCCGATAAAATTGCAGAACTTGAAAAGAAAGGTGCTGCTGCGGTTGTTCTGAAGTCTCTTTTCGAGGAGCAAATTCTCATGGATGTGGATGAGCAACGCATGAACAATATGTACGAATCGTTTTCTGAATCGGAAAACTATATTGCTTATTATACCAAGAAAAACAAAGTCGACAGCTACCTTCAATTTATCCGCGATGCCAAGGCCAAAGCAACCATTCCTGTGATAGCCAGCATTAATTGTGTTTCGGCTTACGAATGGACCGAGTTTGCAGCTAAGATTCAGGAAGCAGGAGCAGATGCAATTGAGTTAAACACCTTTATTATGCCATCCGATGCCGATGTGGTGGGTAGCAGAATAGAAGAAATATATTTCGATATCATTAACAAGGTGAAGGAGGTGGTAACCATTCCCATAGCCTTGAAAATAAGTTACTATTTCTCCGGATTATCCAACTTTGTTACTGAACTTTCTAAAACAGGTGTGGCTTCCATCGTTTTGTTCAATAGATTCTATCGACCGGATGTCGACCTTGAAAACCTTAAAATAACCTCTTCGCACATTTACAGCACACCGGAAGAAAATTCGATGGTTTTACGATGGATAGGCGTATTAGCCGGGAAGGTTAATTGCGATTTAGCTGCTACTACAGGCATTCACGATGGTAAAACGATATTAAAAAACTTACTGGTAGGAGCTAGAGCGGTGCAGGTCGCTTCAGCAATATACCGCGAAGGACCCGATATTATTGAAAAGATGCTTAGTGAAATAAACGCATGGTTAGAGGAGAAAGGGTATGATTCAATAAATGATATTACCGGAAAACTCAAACAGTCAGAATTGGTGAAGCCTATGATTTATGAGCGGGCTCAGTTTATGAAATATTTTTCCGATGCACGATAAATAAAACAGTATTCTGGTGAAAATCACTGTTCTATCTGAAAATACTGCCGGAGCCGGATTTCTTGCTGAGCATGGGTTATCTTACCTGATTGAACATAATGGAAATTGTTTATTGTTTGATACCGGGGCTAGTGATGTGTTCCTTAAAAATGCAGATAAATTAAACCTCGATGTTCCTTCAGCAGTTGACACGGTTGTTCTAAGTCATGGTCACTGGGATCATGGAAACGGCTTGCAGCATCTCCATGGTCAAAAGCTGGTGACACATTCAAAAAGCTTTATTAAACGATACAGGAAAGGTAATGATTCGGCTCTCGCATTCATTGAGGAGAACAGTTTAGTTGTAATTACAGGGTGCTCTCATTCAGGTATTTGCAACATCATAAACCAGGCACAAATAGTAACGGGTATTCAAAAGGTTAAGGCTGTTATGGGCGGTTTTCATCTGAAAAAGAATAATGAGCAAACCCATAAAACAATTCAGTTCTTTAAGCGGCTTGGAGTGGAAGAAGCTTATCCATCGCATTGCGTTGAATTGGAGGCGCTATCAGCCTTTCAACGTGAATTTAATAACCTGCAGGTAAAGACCGGTATGGAAATCGTTATCTAAGTAAAATATGACTGAACCCGAAATGACATCGGAGGTTGTTGATCTGATACACACACTTTGTGGCTTATGCCAGAAAAGAAATCAATTGATGTACAAGCAATTGAAGATTAATGAAAGAGAGTTTGATTTTTTTATGCATGTGAGCGAATTCAACGGCCTTAGCATTAAAGAAATTGCAGCGTTAATTGATGTCTCGCAATCGAATGTAAGCCGCCTTGTTGATAAACTCGTGGCCAGGGGGTTGATTGAACGCATTCACCAAGATACCGACCACCGGATTGCAACAGTATCCTATTCTATCCGCGGTAAGACGAAGTACGACTATGCCTTCGAAAATAAGTGCATCGGCAATGAGGCAATAAAATCTATTCTGGAAGAAAGCAATTACCAGCAGTTTAAAGATTTATTGCAGGAAATTGTCGAGAATTACGAGATTTAGAATTTCTGCTATAATACCTTAATGCTCAAATTAGAGTAAAGAGGAAAAAATAGCACGGGCACCCTAACCTTACTCGAGTTTCATACTATATTATCGCAATGTACCTGTTCTGCCGGGATGTACCAGTCGCTTTTCTGTGCTGTTTTCACTCCTTACGAAAAATGCAACGGCACAGGCTTCTCATCCTGTTAGCTGCAAACGAACATTATTAATCAAATCTTAGGATAATAAAAAAGAGTGTTCGTCGCTCGCTCTTGCTCACTACTCACACTCTTCACTGTTTTTATGCTGACCCACCAGGATTTCCCGATGCTCCTTCTGGTCAATCGGGATAAACTT
>DNTK01000157.1 GCA_003508755.1 Bacteroidales bacterium
ATAAAGATGCTGCCTGGTATTATCCCCACCCAGAAGAAAAAGCGAAACAGATACAATCGAGAGTTGCTTTCTCGTATGTACACGGAATAGATGTTGTGGAGGAGTAAATAGCTATATTTTACAGGGGTTTAGGATAAAGAGGCGCTTTTAGGGTGCCTCTTTTATTTAAATTATTTCCTGTTCGTAGCCTCGAGGCTACGAACAGTGTTAGCTCGTTATTCTATTTCCCTACACTATCTGCAGAGAAGACTTAAATGTACCCCTTCTATTAATTCATAAAATGTAGACTTCTTACTCTACAAAATAAATTACTGCGTTTTTCTCTTTCAATGGTTTCCAATTAGCTTCAACTATTCCAGACCCCACACTTGCACTTATTTAAATCCATTCTAAATTTCACTTGTTAACAACTTTAACTTTGCTTATTTCACGGGGATTTGCACTATGCATGCCACTTGGTTAACTAGTAAGCTATTTGCTTTTTAATATTTTTTAATGTTTTTTTGAAGTGTTGATAAGTAGAAAAATGCCCTTGTCGTTAGAAATGAGATTATCAACAAGTAAAACCAAACAAACGTTAGAATTATTTGAAACATCACACAAATCCTAATATCACAATGAAAAAGTTATTTGCTTTCATTCTATTTGTATCCATCACAGTCATTTCATTTGCTCAGGAAGAGGAAGATATGTGGCTGAACCGTACCAACTATATTAATACCGATAACTGTATTGATAGTGTTACCTGTTACACAATAGTTGTGGTTGATATCAACAAGGCGGTTGTTATGGATTCAATGAGCTTTCAGTTCAACATTGGCAAACAATACGGCGCATCCGACATCTTTGGCCGCAGTATGGTATATACACCCGCCATTTATCAGGAGGAAGGCGTTACAGATAATGGTTCGTTTTTTACTGTAAAACTTGGTGAGTTTATAATAACTGAAGAGTTTTTTGTAGATGTGCAGTTAGCAAACTAATCAATACAAGAATAATTTAAGCATACAAACTAGCATTCTTACCGGAAATACCTGTAAGCGTTAGAGTAATATAAGTTCCAAAAATACTAAACCCAATATCGATGAAACGATTGTTACGTTTAAGTTTCTTTTTAGTTTTAGTTACCTTCTTATTTTCTAATATCAGCTATGGTTCCTCGATAATTAAATACCTCGAGCAAAATACCATGATGGCTTCTTCCGAGGAATCTTCCGGAGTGCCTGCACCTCCTGCCCCTTCGCAAACACAATATTGCGGGTACACAAAACTTACCCGAAGTACACCCCCCAGTGGTACTGTGTATTATTGGCAAACGAGCAGTACAGGTACAAGCACCAGCAATTCGTCGAGCGCCCATAATGTGTATAACAATGGTTATGTATACCTAAGGGCTTTAAATGGTACTACATGGAGCTCAGCAACTTCGATCTATGTAAATGTTAAACAAACCATCGATAACCCAACCGTCAACACCAGTGTAAGCAGATGTGGGTCCGGAACGGTATCGATGGCAGCCACACCGCCCACCAATGCCTACATCAAATGGTATCAGGGCTCAACCTATAAATCAAGCAACGAAACATACAGCCCCACGATAAGCACTACCACCACCTATACGGTAAAATCTTACCAAAATGGATGCTATAGTTCCGGAGTAAATGTTACAGCAACAGTTAAAGCAAGGCCTTCGATTCCCACCGCCAGCAATAATAGCCGATGTGGGGCAGGAACAGTAGCTTTAACAGCCACCCCACCGAGTGGCGCCACGGTTAAATGGTACGAAGGAACCACAGTTAGGGCCACTGGTAACAACTACTCGCCCTCAATTAGCTCCACAAAAACATACACGGTAAAGGCCGTAAAAGACGGATGCTATAGTGGGGGAAGAGATGTTACTGCCACCATTAAAGAACTCCCCTATTTATCGGTAACTCAAACCAGTAATGCACGGTGTGGCACTGGTAATATTGATCTGAATACTTCCCCGTCGCCCTCTACGGCAACCGTTGTCTGGGAATATGAAAATGGCGGAACCTTTTATACCGGTAATACATATACTGCTAATCTTACCAGCGAAGGAGACGATGTTACTTATAAGGTTTATGCCAGTTTGAATGGATGCAACAGTACCAAGGGAACCATTTCTGCAACTTCTAAACCCATACCTGCGAACCCAACAGCCAGTAATGAGAGCAGATGTGGAACCGGAACCTTGGCTTTATCGGCCACGCCCCCTAGTGGTTCTACTGTAAAATGGTACCAGGGAACTACCTATAAAGCCTCGGGGAACAGCTACACCACCCCTTCCATTAGCTCTACAACAACTTATACAGCAAAGTCAGTTTTAGACGGTTGTTATAGTAGTGGAAAGAGTGTTGTTGCCACGGTAAAAGCCATACCTGCAATTCCAACAGCCAGCAATAAAAGCCGCTGTGGGAACGGAACTGTGGCCCTAACAGCCACACCTCCAAGTGGTGCAACCGTAAAATGGTATGCTGCTGGTGTGTACAAAGCTACCGGGAATACTTACACAACCCCTTCCATAACGAACAATACAACCTATACAGCTAAATCAGAAAAAGATGGTTGTATTAGTAGCGCTAAAAGTGTTACAGCAATTGTAAACGCACAGCCGGCAAATCCAACACCTACCAATAATAGCATCTGTGGCACGGGTAAAGTTACTTTATCAGCAACACCACCTAGTGGTTCCACCGTTGAATGGTCAGAGGGAGGTGCCTTCAAAGCTTCAGGGAACAGCTTTTTAACCCCTACATTAAGCACAAGCAAAACTTACACTGCTAAATCGTACAATACTGAATGTTATAGTACTGGGGTAAGTGTAACAGCCACAATTAAACCTGTACCGGACGATCCAACAGCTGTAGATAATAGCCGTTGTGGCTCAGGAACAGTTGAACTTAGTGCTACTCCTCCAAGTGGGGCCACAATCGAGTGGTTCGAGGGAGGTAACTCTAAGGCAACAGGCAACAGCTACACCACTCAAACGCTTACATCTAATAGAACATATATTGCCAAATCGGTAAAAGATGGTTGCCCTAGTACTGGTGTAAATGTAACAGCTATTATTAAAGAAATTCCTTACATGGTTTTAACGACTAACCAGGAATTTTGTGGATTAGGTACTCATAATATTACTGTTACACCTACACCCTCGAGCGCCACAATTGTTTGGATGAAGGGAAACAGCACCATTTATACCGGAAATACTAAACCTGTTGAGTTTACTGACTACGACGATGCAGAAGCTTATAATGTTTATGCAAATCTTAATGGATGCAATAGTGGTACAGCAAGTATTAATGCTACAGTAAAAGTAAAACCCACCTCTCCGACCGTTAGCGATGCAAACCGTGTGGAGCCCGGCGTGGTAAGTCTTTCTGCTTCAAGTGTTACCCCCAGCACCTCTACCATAAATTGGATTAACACATCCACCTCGCTAACTGACCATACCGGAAGCAGTTATGCACCTGACTTAAATGTTACAACCACTTATAATGTTGTCTCGCACTATGAGGGTTGCGATGGTGACCCGGTTAGCGTTACAGCGGAGATTATTCCACTGAACATTACAAATACATCTTATACCAATGGTGACGACTATCTGTTGCAGGATACCTATACTCCCGCTGGTGAAAACAATACCTATGATAACTTTAATGTAGATGGCACTGGTGGTAGTTTTAACATCAACTTATTCTCAAATGCCCCATGGAGCCTGGAGGATATTCCCGAATGGGTAGAAATTAGCCCCGAGCATCAAAGTGGAAACGCTCCTACTTCAGGAATAACACATACAATTCCTGTTAGTTATAATTCTAACTTCAATGCAGATGAGCGAATCGAATCTTTAAATGTAGTTGCAGCCGGTAAAACAGTTCCTATATATTTTTCTCAGAGTAGTCCTACACTTGATATTACTATCGACCCAAGTTCTTATGTTTCTTTAGAAGCCACCAACTTCCGAGGAGCTGATGCTACAGCATATACATTAAATGCTACAGATGGTATTGTAAGCTATACCATTAATACCGATGTGTCATGGACTTTGCAAATCGAAGATGATTTTTCAGTTATTGAGCAAATACATAATACTTCCGGTAATGCTGGTACTCAATCAAATTTTCTACATAGTTCTAATTTCGGAAACAGTAAATTAGCTGTCTTAAGACTACAACATGAAGGCCAGCTACTTAAAACCCTATGCTTTAGAAAAGAAGCGGTAGCCTTTTTCGAATCAGTCTCTGAACTTAACAGTGTACAAACAACTAGCTATGGAGAACATGGCAGGGTAATGAGTCAGGGAATACAGTATTACGACAGATTAGGTAAACCTACCCAAAGTATTGCCCGAAACATACATGCCAACAATATTATTGCTTCGCAAACCATTTATGATGAATATGGCCGTGCATGGATAAGCACCTTACCTTCGGTAGTAGATCAACAAAATCTTGATTATATCAACGATTTTATAAATATGGATTACCTGTATGCCAACAATGAAATGGATCCCTATTCACCTGCTGGAATGTATTACAGTGCATACAACAGTATAGAAGATTTTGTTCCGGAGGATAGCAAGCCTTATAGCAAAGTAGAATTTAGCGAAACCTTTCCAGGAGCTGTTAGAAAGGGATTTATGCCCGGAGAGGTTACACACACCCAGTTTAGCACAGGATTTACTGTCTCAGCATCACCCGATGAGTTATTGAATCACCCTTTATATGCTCAAAAAGATATTAGCCTAATAACACTTGACCAGTTGTTTGATGGTGATGATACCAACCACCCACTATATACAAACATAACAAAGTCTGTTTCGGTTGATGTCATGGGTAAAGAAAGTGTTACTTATTTCGATGCTGAAGGCCGTGTTATAGCAAATTGTATGAGTAGCAATTCACCTGACATTTCAGTAAATGCTCATTATACCATAAATATGGAAGGTGGAAATGATTACATTGATATACACCTGCCACGAAAAAGCTCTAATTATTCCATAACAAAAACAGGTACCTGGGTACACGAGGTAAGAAACCTTCTGGACGATGAACAAGTGGATATTGGTTCACACGGAACAATTTCATTACCGCCAGGGTTCTATCGAATTATTTCACATTCATACAATAGTGAAGGGCAAGATTTTAGTTTAACATTGGGCTATAAATATTACTCCTTTAATGCATATGACGAAGCTGGACGACTAAAAAGAAATATCTCTCCAGAGCATGTAAAACAAATTTGTTCGGGAGACCTGGCTGCTGCTGATATAGATAAGTATGTTGGAATTAATTTTTACAATACTATAGGAAGATTAATCAAAACCTATTCTCCGGATGTTGATGCCACAAATTATATCTACCGCAAAGATGGAAAAATCCGTTTTTCTCAGAATAAACTTCAAAAAGATGAAGGAAAATATTCATATACCAATTATGACCGTCTTGGCAGACAGGTTGAAGCCGGTGAGTATGAGGAACCAGAAACCGGAGGCAAGACCTTTAATAACCTGGATAGTGATTTTACTCTAATTGAGGCTGCCAATGTTGCCGGCGATGGTATTCAGGGAAGCGATAATTGCAGTCAACAGAACTATACAATATTTAGCGATATTGACAACCAACTATCCAGAACACAACAGCATACCAGAGGAAGGGTTTCTAAAACTCAAAATGCAAATAACACAACCTGGTATAGCTATAATTACGATGGTTCGGTTGCCTGGGTTATTCAGGAAATTGATGGCTTTGACCAAAATAATGACGGATATTCAAACTCTGTGGCCACAAGTGGCATAGAAGATTATGGTGATCTCATAACTATCGATTATACTTATAACTATTCCGGACAAGTAACTGAAGTTATATACCAACAGGACAAGTCCGATGAGTTCATTCATTTTTATGAATACGATTTAGATAATCGACTTAAAACCGTATATACCCAAGCTGATGAAGCTGAAAAAACGATGCAGGCCAGGTACGAATACTACGCCCATGGGCCCCTTAAACGCATCGAGTTATGTGAGTATGTTCAAGGAATAGATTATATTTATAACATTCACGGTTGGTTAAAAAGTATTAACAACCCGGCCGGAGATGATCCAGGATATGAAGGAACTGCGGAGCACTCCGGAATAGCCAGCGATATTTTTAAGATGGCATTGGACTATTATCATAACGACTATTCTTCAAGTGATATTGATTTAGGTACCAATGAGGAAACCATGGAAAACTACGATGGTAACATTGCCCAAATAAGGTACCTGAATGAGAAACTCGACGATAACCTGCAAGCAGATTATCAGAATGCCTGGAAATATACTTATGACGAACGTAACTTCTTATCGGGTGCATATTTTGGTAGTATTGCTCCCGGAAGCAGAATAAATTATGCAGCCAATTATGGCTATAGTGTTTTCGGAACTACTCCTGGTACTCCAATAGCGTATGATGCAAATGGTAATATTAAAAATCTTGCAAGACGAGACGGTTCTGGTTCCGATATGGATAGATTTACTTACCATTACGAATCGCAGTTTATAAACCGACTTAACTGGGTTGAGGATGTAAGTGGTTATACCAATGATGTTGGCGACCTAAAAACGCATACAGCTAATAATTACGAATACAACAGCATTGGACAGTTAAAAATCGATTACCACGGCAACCAGGTATTTAATTACAATGTTTATGGTAAAACAACCAGTATTTTTAACGAAGGTTCTGGTACGCCCTTAGCTGAATATACCTATGACGATCGCGGTTTTAGATTGAGAAAATACGACCGGAATACCGGAACCAAAACCTGGTATGTGCGCGATTTAGGCGGTAATGTGTTAGCTACCTATACCGAAACTCATGCACAGCTACCTTTACTTAAGGAACAGCCCATTTATGGATCGGGCCGTATTGGTATGGCAACCACTACCAATGGTGCCATTACAAATTATCTTTACGAATTATCCGACCACTTGGGCAACGTAAGAGCCACTGTAAGCCGCAATGGTGCTGTTGTAGACATACTAACAAGTACCGATTATTACCCGGGCGGTATGGAAATGCCTGGGCGTGATTATCGCACAGCTGAAGCTTATCGCTTCGGGTACCAGGGACAGTTTG
>DNTK01000082.1 GCA_003508755.1 Bacteroidales bacterium
CTGCTTTGGGAGCAGGGGGTCGTAGGTTCGAATCCTACTACCCCGACTTCGCCCACCATAGTTCGACAAAGGAGAACGACGGTGGGCTTTTTGTTTATATAAACATTCTTGATTCAATACTCTAGATGGTGGACTTCGTCGGGCAAGCCCGACAATCTTTCGATACCAGACTTTTCTTTGCAGATCGTTCCCCGAAAAGGATCATGTAATAACCGACGCTTCCGACTTAAACTGAAGCGGAGTTCATGAGACCCGGGAATCGGGTCGAATAATCCTACCTGGTCGAAAAACAATCAGGCTTTGATCGCGGTAATACCATTAATTAAGTATCTTAGGTTGTACTTGCTTAAACTTTGATGATAGTGCAAAGTAAACTATCTGTGAACTTAATGCTATAAGTTATCATTCAAATACTGAATGATAACCTATAGTTTCATTAGATCAATTTTCGTTGTTTTCACTCTTCCACTGCTATTTCCCATGCACTTAAATCATTCATCCATGGCTCTAGGTCGATATCTTCTTCATATTCGATTTCAAATAAACTGCTGTTATTGCTATGTATGGTAAAAGGTATAAGCATCCATTCTTCAATATCCATTTCTTTTTCAATTTCCTCAGCAAAAATCAAGTAATACTTTTTTTGAGATTCTTTGTTTAAAGATTTTATTGCATTTGCTTGTCTGTTAGATTTTTTTTCAGACTTTATAGAATTAAGAAAATGATGCGTATAAACAGCTCTTTCAAAGGCTTGTTGGGGCTCCACTGACAAATTATCGGAGATTTTAATCCTTGTTTTGTCATTATTCTGTTTCAATTCTAAATTAACATTTTGTGCCTTAGATGTTTCGATGCAGATAATGGATACAAATAAAAACAAGGCAGGTACTAATAAAACAGTTTTCCAGGTTATCATCATTTCAAATATTTAATTAAAAAATATTAAAGTACTGGGATATTTTCAGGAGGACATAGTTCTGCAGGTATAAACTAAATTAAGCTTATACCGGGGTGCGATTACATTCATTTATTTTTACATCATCAGCGGTTTTCTGGATTTCAGAATTATCAAACTCCCTCGTAATCAGGGAATAAAGATTGTCGTTATTGAATGCTATATTCTGATCCCCTCCAGGATTGTTTTTTACGGTTGATTTATCCCTAATGAAATCTTGCCGGAACGGAAGATTCTCAAATGGTAAGGATTGGCGCAGCTTTATAATAATAGTCGGTTTCATTTGGTTGGCATCTCTTACTTCGTTAGTCGGATACCAGACAAAAATGTCAATGCTTAGTGGGGGATTTTAAGAATTTGATGTTGAAATGATAATGAAAGGAGAAGCAAAACAACTGCATCTAACGAAAATTTTGCATACTGGATTTTTTTTCAATTAAGAAGTTTTAGGTCAGGATTATTCATTCAGGTTTAAATTTCAATTTAGACTGGATACTGTGTTGCCATGAATTATTTTTTAAAAACAGTTTTTATCATCCAAATTCCAAATAATCCTGTTGCTGAAGCTATCAGGAGCATAAGAATTACTCTTGATTTTGTATGTTTATCAATCGGATATTCGTTTCCGATGAGTATAAAACCACTCCAATAGAACGGATGAAGATTCTTGTAGCCTTGCAAATAGGATATTTTAGCCTGCCGGAGCGCTTCATCTTTTTCCATTCCTTTTTTGAGATTCTCATTGAAGGATACAATTATTTCTTTTGTTGAATTATCATTAACCTTCCACAAACTTATCAACATATTCGAACACCCGGCATATTTAAAAGCTCTGGCTAAACTTAAAATACCTTCACCTTTTTTGTTTTTGCCGATTCCTGTTTCGCATCCACTAAGAACTACAAGATTAGAATTAATATTCATATTATATAATTCATGGGTGTAAAGAAATCCATCGTATTCTTCACTGGTACCTGGCTCAAATGCGAAACTTGACTCTTGAGGTGAGTCGTTGTTAATTAAAGTATGTGTTGCAAGATGAATGATATTTGCATTTGACACATGGTCCCTGAAAGCAAGTTCTGTTGCTTCTTTACCTATGAAAGAAACACCTTTCCAGATGCCGCAGCATTTTTTAACCTCGGCCTGATTTCCAATGAGAGGAGTAAGTATTTGAGCTCGATAATCCTCTGATGAAGATGGATAATTACCCTGGAAATATGAAGGGGCGTATCCTAAATATGCATCTCCTTTTACAGGCTTCAGCTTTAGGTTCTCAAAAAGCAGCAATAATGAATATTCATAGCTAACCTGGTATTTATTTACCAGATAAGGCAAAGAAGCATAATCAATATGCTCTGAAACTGATTTTTGAGTTAATAAAACTTCAAAGGGTAAAAAATATAGGATACCATCAGGAATAATAATTAACTCTTTAATAGATTTATCAAACTTCTCCAGTGCAGGTAGTAATATTTTACCATAAAGGTATTCCGAAGCTAATATGAACTCATTATAAGTGTTCGGGCTATTTTCATATTCTGTAATATTTGGATTACTGATTTGTTTTATCATTACCTCCAGAGTGCGAATAAGGATTGAGTCGTAACTTATTATTTCAATATGTTTATCAATCCTGGTAATTGCAGCTATATAAATGTTTTCGGCACCCATATAATACTGTAATATCAACTGATGCTTTGTGGGTATAGACCTTTGCAAATCTTCCGTTCGGATTTTTATATCAGCATATTTAAGTTCATAGTAATCAGGATATTTTTCTTCCAATTCCGATATCAGGTTTATATATTCCCGTTGCTTTTCTTCATAGGTGCTTTTCAATTGAGAAAACTGTGGATCCGTTCTTTTTCTTTTGAGCAGCTTATTTTTGCTTAAGGATAACTCACCTTTCAAGGCTAACTCATACTTGATTAATTCTCCGGGTAGCCCTGAATAGCTGATAGCTCTGTTTTCCTGGACCTGATCAAATAAAATGTTGCTTTTACTCTTTTCAATAAAATAAATTGTTTTTTCCTGGTAGGTTGATTGTCCATTATGCCTGAATCCTGCATAAGATGCCTCAATCCCCAGCTCGGTAAGCTGAGCCTGCTTTCGTGCCCTGGTCTCCTTTGTATTCATCGTTACAAGCTCTTTCCGGCTTATATCATTTAAGTATAAGGCACTTTCCAAAACGGAAAGACATGAATCCAGATTTCTTACATCATTATCATATTTGAACCAATCGTAATGAAGTTTGGCCAACTCATAGAGTATGTTTATTCCTTTTGTGGGTAATACTATTGAATTTAGATTTTCTGTTGTAAGCCAGGAGATATTTGCGATCGAGGTATCATTATTTACCAGAAGTAATAAACTTTCAAAGTACTTATTCTTAGCTTCTTCAAAATTGAATTTATCCCTTTCAATATTTCCGATTCCTTTTAATGGTTCTGAGCGCAAATAATGAAGACTATCGTATATACTGGTTACCGACTCAATACAAAGTTGATAATACTTCAAAGCACTGTCCGGTTCATGAAGCTGATAATACACGTCGCCAATAAAACTGTAGGTTGTTGTGAAGAAAGGATCTTTGGTGACATGCAGTTCACCGGATTTTTCAGCATAGAATAACGCACTGTCGTATTGGCCTGACTTAAAAAAGTAGCTTGCAATTAAGAGGTAATTCGATTTAAGTGCATTTCTTATCGAATTAATATCCTTTTCTTTTTCCAATAAATTTATGGCTTTATGAAAACTTACAAACGATTCATCAGTATCTTTTGAAATATACTGAAACTGGCCAACATACATATGATATAAAGCTTTGTAGTAATTATAATGCATATGATCCCTCGGAACCATATTATTAGCCCTTTCGAAATAAAGAATGGCCCTATCGAATCGTGCTAATCTATTGTAGGATTGCCCCAGGTAATTACAGGTAGAATGCAAAATAGGGATATCATCTGTCATCAGATTGGTCCTGGAATCCGCAATCTTTTCAAAGATTTCTATTGCTTCGAAATAGTTGCCCAGTATATAATAATATAATCCACTGGCATGTAACATACTGGCCCGGTGAACACCCGTTGAATCTAATTTTGATATGTCCGGTTCATTTTCTTTCGTAAAGCTTAATCCATAATTCAAATAGCGCTTATACTCTTCCATCCGCTTATGCGTTCCGGCACACCAGCAAAGGGTATAGATAGTTTCCAGTTCAGCTATTAATTGGGGGGGTGACCGGTAAATAGCAAGGAGCTCTTCTGAGGCATCTTTCACACTATCAAAATTAGTGTAATAATACGTGTTGACTTTCTCGTTAAGGTTTTGGACTAATTCATTATGTACCTCACCCTGTTGCGCATAGATGCAGCAATGAGCAGCTATTAATAAACCACATTGTAGTAATTTAATACGAATTCGCAGCAGGATAGATTATTATTTTGGTTATTTCTTAATTATTTTCTCGGTGGGAAAATTTTCTGTGAATATAGAATCAAGACTATCTTTATAGACAATTGGTACTTTGAACCATAGTGTATCGCCTTTTTGTATATTTAGTGAATCGTAAGAGAAAGGAATAATTCTGGTTTGAGTAGAGTCTAAAAAATCGCCTTTCTTGAGTGTCTGTACCAATTCATTATTGATATATACGTTTACGTAGTCCTTTGTGCTTCTTGAAAAAAAGGCAATATAAATTATTGAACTCATAATTTTTTTGCCATGTGGAGGAAAAGGACATGGTTCAGGAGGTTTAACCTTTACAAATCTAAAATCCTCAAAACCATATCTATATTCCATTTCCTTCATTTTAGCAGCGGGTAATAAGCATTCCTTCAAATGTGTCTGATGCACTTCGGCAAACGTACTATCATAATTAGTTTTTTTCAATGCATCATTATATTTAATAAGAAACTCCAATTCATCATGTGAAGATTCTCTATTAACTAAATACAGATATTCAGAGTCTGGATCCAAAACTTCTTCAAATGTGTGCAAATCTTTTTCAGAATTATTACAACTAATGAGAAAAATGAAGATAATTAAAGTGGAATACTTAATTTTCATTTTCTTAGCGGTTTGATTGGACTCATAA
>DNTK01000262.1 GCA_003508755.1 Bacteroidales bacterium
CGGACACAAGGTCTTCGGGGGTTTTCGCGGTTTGGCGTGGTGCCACCAGGAATCGAACCAGGGACACCAGGATTTTCAGTCCTGTGCTCTACCAACTGAGCTATGGTACCTTGCTTAAACAGCGGTGCAAATGTAACTAAAAAAATCTTTTTACAAAAAAGCCAAACAACTTTTTTAAACATTTCCTGCAATCCCTTTAGTAGCCCCAAACACATGGTTTGATAATCAATAATTTAAGCTGCTATTTTATTCTTGTCGGGAATTTATACTTTTGTAGGCTAAATATCGAGGGGAATGAAATGTAAAATAGCCGAACTACCAAACGGCCTAAGACTGATTCACAAGCAAATAGACTCTCCAGTTGCTCATTGTGGCATCATGATAAATACCGGCTCACGTGATGAAACTAGCAGTGAACACGGAATAACCCATTTAATTGAACACTTAATCTTTAAAGGAACCAGTAAACGCAAGGCTTACCACATTTTAAGCAGAATGGAAGATGTCGGTGGAGAATTAAACGCCTATACTTCTAAGGAAGAAACCTGCATTCATACCAGCTTTTTTAACAACTATTACGACCGAGCTTTTGAATTGCTAAGGGATATTCTCTTTTATTCAACCTTTCCTGCTAAGGAAATCGAAAAGGAAAAAGAAGTAATCCTTGATGAGATAAATTCCTATAAAGACTCACCATTCGAACTTATTTTTGATGATTTCGAAGAGCAGATATTCCATGATCACCCCATGGCAAATAACATTTTGGGCTCTGAGAAAAGCCTTAAAAAGATAGACCGCCAAGCAATACTTGACTTTTACAATTTAAACTATCCGACAACACAAATGATTGTTGCTTCAGTGGGTAACATGAAATTTGAAAAGGTAGCGTATTATTTTGAAAAGTATTTCTCAGATATTCCCCGAAGGGAAGTGATTAAAGAAAGAAAAGTATTTGACCTGAATAATTACAGAAAGTCGACAAAGACTTTATCAAAAGATACACATCAGGCGCACTGTATAATAGGTGCACCCGCTTATAGTTATAATGATGACAGAAGATTGGCTTTGCATTTATTGGCAAATTATCTTGGAGGTCCTGGATTAAATTCAAAATTAAACATGAGCCTGAGAGAAAAACGCGGATATGCCTACAATGTCGAAGCCAACTATACGCTCTATTCCGATACGGGGATTGTAAGCATTTATTTTGGCTCCGACGAAAAAGACTTAAATAAGAGCATCAGGCTAACATTAAAGGAGCTTGAAAACCTTAAAACTAAAAAACTGGGGCCGACGCAACTGCTTCGGGCAAAGAAACAACTGACCGGGCAAATTGCCATGGCAGCAGAGAACCATGAAAATCAAATGTTATCGATTGCAAAGAGCCTGTTGGTCTATAACAAAGTAGACGACCTGGAAACAATAACAAGAAGGATTCAACAAATAACGGCCGAAGAAATTATTGATGTGGCAAATGACATCTTTGATCCCAATCGCTTATCGACACTTATATTTAAATAAGAAATTATGCTTATCGACTCCCGATTAGAAGAATATATTCTCAGCAACACATCAAAAGAAGATCCACTTCTCGCTGAACTAAGGCGCGAAACACATTTAAAGGTTCTTAATCCAAGAATGCTTTCAGGCCATCCTCAGGGCAAATTACTTGAAATGATTAGTAAAATGCTTTCGCCTAATAAAATTCTCGAGATTGGCACATATACTGGCTACTCGGGTATTTGTCTTGCCAGGGGATTAAAAAAAGGTGGCCATCTGCATACTATCGAAGTAAACGACGAAATTACCCGTTTTCCAAAAAAATATTTTGAGAAAGCTGGCCTGAGCGGAAGCACAACCATTCATTGTGGTGATGCCTTAAAAATAATTCCTGCCTTGAATGAAACGTTCGATTTGGTTTTTATTGATGCCGATAAAAAGCAATACCTCGACTATTTTAATTTGTGTATCAAAAAAATGCCGTCTGGAGGTATTCTTTTGGCAGATAATGTTTTGTGGTCGGGTAAAGTGTTAAAACAAGCAGACATTAATGATCCTGAGACTCAATCAATTTTGGAATTCAATAAGGCGATGGTAAGCGATTCACGTGTCGAAACAATTATTCTGCCCATACGCGATGGAATTTCCATTGTTCGTATAGTATAAGCAATTAACGGTTAGCAAATAAATTATTTACTTATTTTTAGCTCAGGTAAACCTATTGCTAATTGTTTTGTTAGATAGGTAAAGATATATTGTTTATTGCAATGGGAAGCTATTCCATAAAAGACTTAGAACGACTCTCAGGAATCAAGGCCCATACCATTCGCATATGGGAAAAAAGGTATGGACTTATTGAACCTACCCGCACACCAACAAACATTCGCGCCTATAGTGATGACGAGTTAAAGAAAATATTAAACATTAGTATCTTAAACCGGAACGGACTAAAAATCTCAAAAATAGCAGAACTCAATTCCCAGGAAATCTCAAGTCTTGTTGCTAAACTCACCGAAGACAAAGCTGATCCTGAAAATCAATTGGAAAGCTTGTACATATCCATGATTGATATGGATGAAACGCTTTTCGAGAAACTATTATCACGTGCAA
>DNTK01000266.1 GCA_003508755.1 Bacteroidales bacterium
TCGTCTTGACCTTGACTGTGCGTTGGGGTAAGCTATCTTTCATAAGCCAAAGTTTTAAGGCGGTGCAAGGGTTTGATAAAACTCTTGCTTGTGGGATCCTTGAAGCAAACAGCTCTTTAAATTACTTTGGAGTGTGGGCAGATCTGCAGGGGGATTTTAATGTGCTGTTTGGTGGGCTGGCCAAAGAACCGGTGGGTATTTAACATAATGCCCTTTTATGCGACCTTGTAACGGGCAGAAAGAGTTGTATAAAAGCCATTATGTTACTTAGCTGCCATCATGGTTTTATCCGATTGCCCCTGGCTGAACCAGGGATATGTAAGCGTGAAGTAAAGGGGCATGAGGTAAAGCCAACTATTGTAAAAGCTTTATAATCCTAAAGTTTCAGGATTCATTTTATTTCCTCTAAAACTGGCTAACTCGACATATTCACCAGTAAAACGGTAATACAAGGTAGTTTGAGGACTAATAACACAGCGTCTAAGATTCTTCTTTTTATCCGAATAAGGAAAGAGTTTCGGGTTTATTGCTATTTGGTCGATTACTTCTTCAAAATACATATCAACTTTAGCAGCTACAGCCATACCAAAGTTTTCAGATACATAATCAAGGATTTTCTCGTACTCAGAGTAAGAACGGGTAGAGTAGCGAACTGGATATGGCATGGATTAAAAATTATATTTCTCTTTTACTTTAGACCTAACTTGTGCACGAGTTAAAAATTCACCTTTATCAAGTTGTTCCAGACCTTCTTCGATTGCGTGTTTATCTTCATTACTAACAGAGTCCCACCAGTCTGCATTTTCCTTTTGTATTGCTTCCATCTTGTCAATAATAGATGCTTCCTGAAGGGATGATATCCAGTTTATCAGACTTATTTTCCTGCTCTCTAAATTCATAACTTCCATTGTTTTATCTCCTACAAATTTAACGATTAATATGCACTTTAGTTATATTTTGACTGTACTTAAGTATTCTTTCTCTGGTTTATTTTAATGGGTGATATTTCTCTAAGTTGCTCTGTAGCTTATCCAGATTGTTTAACTGATACCTTTCTGTACTGCTTACATACTTATGTCCTGACATATATTGAGCTTGTCTTAAATTGTAGTTTTTAAGCCAGTAAGTTATTACACTTGCTCTTATTTGTTTTCCGCTGTTGATAGTTGGATCCGTTTTCTTAATTGCTCTAAACATATGATACAAGGAGTTTTTGATTGCTGTCTTTCCTTCCATGCTGATTAATAACTGGTCAGTTTCTTGTTGTAAAAGTTTCGGTCTTATCCTGGTTATATACTCGTGTAATTCCAGTATTTGACAAGGCTTTAACTCTAGTGTTCTGCTGTTTCTTCTTCTATTGCCTGGGACATATATTTTACCTTCTTTTAGTTTCAGGTGGTTTAATTCCAGTTGGTGCAACTCTTCGGTAGTTACTCCCTGGTAAACTAAAAGACCTAAGATAACCTTGTTCCGTTTATCTCGATTGGTTTCTGTCTGGTAGTTATTGTAAAGCTCTTTAAGGTTTTTAGAGCTTATTATATTAGAGGGTAGTTTTTGTCTTATCCCTTTTAAATAAAGGTTGGTGGCTGGATTCCCAATATTGGGATTATCTATTTTAAGGTATTCATAAAAGCTTCTAATACTTCTTAGTTTACTATTAATGTGCTTCTTGCTTTTGCCTTCCAGATGGCAGCTATCAATAAAGTTTAACATGTCATTGTATCTGGTTTCTTCTGCTGGTAAATTTTCTTTCTCTAACCAGTTTAGATAATAGCCTGTGTAGTTTGTTGTTTGCCGGATAGTGTTTTCATTTTTACCTAGTTGTAGCAAGTATTTCTTAAAGGGTTTTAGTTTGGCTTGTATCTCGCTATTAAAGCTGTATTGAGGATTCTTACTCATGAGATACATGGGTATAGATTTGAGTGCTTTCCAGACTTGCATGACCTAAAAACTGGCTTACTTCTTCCAATGACATTCCAGATTGTAAAAGGTGGGTAGCTATCGAGTGGCGCAAGGTATGTAAGCCTATTTCTTTGTTTATGCCTGCTTTTCTTTTTAAGTGGTGTAAGCGGTTTATTAAGCTATTACCGTGCATTCGGCTTACTTGCATGCTTAAAAACAAAGCTGGTTGTTTAACGGCTTTAAAACTTTGCAACTGCTCACGGGCTGTCTTAATGTAAAACTCTAAATCGTTCCTTACCGCTTCTGACATGGGAACATAACGTTCACGATAGTTCTTGCCTTTTCGTACATAAACTCGCTTTTCTTTTAATAATATATCCGATACATTTAAGGCTATCCCCTCGCTTCTTCTTAGTCCACAACCATAATAAATACTTAGTATTGCTCTGTCTCGTATACCTAGCACATCATTTTCACAGGCCTTGTAAAGTGCTTTTATTTCTTCCTGGCTTAATATGGTTTTATTGGTCGTTGTTTCTGCTTGGGCTTTAATTGTGACTTCAAAAAATGGCTTGCCAGTTTCCTGCAAGTATTTACTAAACCGCTTTAGTGCATTGATGTTACTGGCAATATAGTTCTGAGATAAACCACCTGCTTGCCTTTTATTGGTTCTTGTCTGAAGGTATTTATAATAACTATTAATGGTCGAAGCTTCTATTTGTTCCAGTTCTGTTACTCCAACTGTTTTCAGATAAAAGAAAAAGTCTCTTACATAGTTAGTGGAGGCATTGACCGTACTTTCTGCATAGCCTAAGGTTTGTAGCCACTTTTCAAAGCTCTTTATCACTACGCCGTTTATAACCATTACGATGATTTTTTTAAGGGGGTGCCGTGCATTTCGGTGAGCTACTGGGATACTGCACTTAATGCACTGGCTCCATTGAGTTTAAGTATCCCATTTCTATTTTGGGATACTGTTGGGATACTGAGACACTGTTTCTTTATATTTTCCAGAGCTTCATCCAATGCGGTTTTAATATTCTGCTTCAACTCTTTATATTCATTAAGCTTTACCACTTGATACTCAAAACCCTGGCGGTATTTATTGCCTCCCGTAATCTTAATGTAATTGTTTCTAAGTAGTTCTAATATATAGCGGTTGCAGCTGCTTGAAGTAATACGGAACTCTTCTCTTATTTCTTTAGAGTAGAAGATTTCTTTTCCATTGGAGTGCATCCATCTTTTTAACCGTTCTAAAAAGTCCCTTACCGCTCTGGGCAGTTCATCTGCTTTTGCCAGTAAAATATCTTTAAGCAGTTTGTTTGCCCATTCGATATCCTCCAAGGTGGTTTCAATATACCTTTCTCCTGTAGACAGATCTGTCTCTAGCTCTCGTTGGTATTGGTGGTAAAAGGTGATAGTTTCTATAAAAGCCAGGTAATGACTATTAGTTCTTAGTGGCTTAAAAACATGTTCCGGTATTACCAGGTATTCCGCAAAAGGGTTTCTGACCTTAACTGGTTTTAATATGGTTTGCATATCCTTAAAGAACTCTATTAACTGCTTTTCTTGCTTGGTGGCTATCTTTCCGGCCGATAGTTTCCTCTGGTAATTCATAATATGTTCTTTATGTTGTTTGCTGCTATCGAGGTAAATAAGTAAGGAACGATTGGCATTGTCTTCATACAGCTTTTCTTTGGTGGTTGTTCCGGCAAGACAAATTGGACCTTCTACTTTTAGGGTAATCGTTTTCAGGTTTCCTTTGCTGTCTTTTATTGGTATGGTTTTACTTATTCGCTTCTTGCTCTGCAGCTCTCTTAATGGATAAAGTACATTTTCTGCCCCGTCCATATCTTCAATAAGCACCAACTTGTTTTTAAGTTCTTGCTGGCCGAAGTAATAAAAAGCGTTCTCGGAGAGTATGGTAATTTCCAGTTTGTGGTGTTCTGGTATTAGTTCGCTTACTTTTTCCTGCAGGTAAGTTTTTCCTGTTCCCGATGCTCCAAGACTAATAATATGTAAAGGTTGTTCTCTAAGTCTCGATGTAAATACCAGGTACATTAAAAGCCGGTTATCGACCTCGCCGATCATTCCAGTTCTGCCGATGTCTTCGTTTGTTCGTGCCATTAAGTTTGGTTGGCCTAAATAACTTACTGCTTTCTTGTACCCTCCCGATGTTAACTGTCTTTCTTTGGGTTTCTGCTCCTTTAAGCTTTCCAGTTTGCCTAGTCTGTACTTTTCTATTTGGTCGGTTAGTTCGGCTATGGTTCGCTTTAAAACTGTTGTTCCTGTTTCCAGTTGTTCTGCTGCCTTGTTTATAAACTTCTCTAAGTAATCGCTGTGATAAAGGTCTAAGGTGTGGCGGATCGAGTGTAATGGGTTTTGTGTATCTGTCCGACTTATCTTTATTGTAATGCGTAGCCTGTCAAGTTGCTGCAAGTTGATACCGCCCAGAAT
>DNTK01000144.1 GCA_003508755.1 Bacteroidales bacterium
AACTAACTGTTGCCGTTTGTGAAGACAGGGTTATGGGAATAAAAAACCTTTTAAACATAAATAAAAAACTACAGGCCATTTTACTTGACGATGCCTTTCAGCACAGATATGTCAATGCTGGTTTGAATATCGTACTCATTGACTATAGCCGACCTGTATTTAGGGACCTCTTTCTACCGGCGGGGGATTTGCGTGACTCTTCAAGTCAATTAAAAAGAGCAGACATAATTTTGGTTACCAAAACACCTCAGAATATTTCGGCATTAGATATACGTTTATGGAAAAAACAATTAAAACTGTTCCCCTATCAAAAGCTTTATTTCACCACCATCGACTATGAAAAGCCGGTTGCTATATTTTCAAAAAAACAAAACATTATTACCCTTAAAAAGCTTAATAAAGAGAAAGGGAAAGTACTTTTAGTATCGGGTATTGCCAATCCCAAACCGCTTATCGACTATTTAAAGTCAGTAGATCTTGAGTGCACAATACTTAGTTTTCCCGATCATCATCACTTTACAAATACAGATTTAAACAAGATTAAAAATACCTTTAATGCCATTTCTGGTAGAAAAAAAATAATTATCACTACCGAAAAAGATGCTGTACGGTTTAAACATATCAAAGAGTTTCCACGAAGCTTAAGGGATAAAATATATTATTTACCGATACGGGTAGCCTTTCTAAACCATGGACAAAAAGAATTCGATAAAATCATTAAAAACTATGTTAGAAACAATAAAAAAGTCGGCCGACTATATTCATAATACAATAAATGGAAATCCTAAAACAGGAGTTATACTGGGTTCCGGCCTCGGAGGATTTATTGATGATGTAAACATAATCCGTAAAATTCCTTACAGCTCCATCCCTGAATTCCCAAATACAACTGTCGAAGGTCACTCAGGATTATTGGTGCATGCCGAAATCGATGGCAAGGAAATATTAATCATGCAGGGTCGAATACATTTCTATGAGGGGCACTCCATTGATCAAATTGTTTTTCCGGTAAGAGTTATGAAATACCTTGGTATTGAAAACCTTATTCTATCGAATGCCAGTGGAGGTATGAACGAAAATTTTAAGGTAGGAGACTTAATGATAATCAATGATCATATCAACTTAATGCCAAATCCTTTGATCGGAAAACATGTGCCCGAATTTGGAGAGCGCTTTCCCGATATGAGTGAACCCTATAACAAGGCATACATATCAAAAGCACATCAGATTGCAAAAGAAAATGATATAAAAATACACGAAGGTGTGTATGTAGCTGTGACTGGTCCAACATACGAAACACCCGCCGAATACAGGTATTTTAGAATTATTGGTGGCGATGTTGTAGGTATGTCTACCGTGCCGGAAGTAATAGTTGCCAACCAGATGGGAATTCATTGTTTTGCCGTTTCCGTGATTACCGATTTAGGAGTTCCAGGTAAAATTGAATACCTGACCCATGAGCAGGTACAGCAGGCTGCCGCTGCTGCAGAGCCCAAGCTTTCACGTATTGTCAAAGAACTTATTTCAAGCATATAATATTGAAATCCCCTGATCAAGGAAAAAGTAAATTTAAGCTGACTGATGTCTGGGCAATAACCATCGCTCATCACATTCATGATATTTACACATCATTCCTGGCTCCGTTGAAGGTCCAGATCTCAGAAGCTTTTGGGCTGAACAATACCTTGTTCGGTACGCTTGCAGTCGCACAACGCCTGCCTACCCTGCTAAATCCATTCATTGGCATTTTAGCGGAGCGGATGCGTTTACGCTACCTGATGATAGCTGCCCCTACCATTACGGCCATTAGCATGAGCTTAATAGGCAACGCTCCTGACTATTATTCTTTGCTTGCACTGGTATTTATCTCCGGTATCAGCTCCATGCTCTTTCATGTTCCAACACCAGTGATGATGCGGGAAGTTTCGGGCGATCGGGTTGGTAAAGGAATGAGCTATTATATGATGGGCGGTGAGTTTGCGAGAACACTTGGTCCTATCGTTGTATTAGCAGCTTTAGATATTTGGGGTTTTAATGGTCTGTTTCGTTTAATTCCTGCCGGAGTCTTATCATCGCTTATCCTTTATGTGCGATTTCATAAAACCGATCTGAGGAAAAAGTTTCAAAAACTACCGGACGAAGGCTCGCATGGAAATGTTCTGATGAAGCATTTTAATTTACTGGGCCTTATTTCGTTAACCACACTCTTCCAGGGAGCTATGAAAAGTGCCTTCACCTATTATTTGGTAGGATACCTTCATGAAGTGGGTTGGGGAAGCTGGCTATCGGGCATAGCATTATCCACAATATATTTATCCGGTACAGCAGGTGTGTTTTTAACCGGACGCATTTCCGATATTGTAGGTAAAAGAAGTGTGCTGCTTACAGTTAGCATCATCTCTCCTGTACTTATGTGGGTATTTATCTTTTCGCAGGGATTTGCTGCATTTCCCTTACTTGTATTAATTGGATTTTTCTTGTTAGCTCCCACTCCTGTTTTTTTAAGCATGGTAAACAGCATTGAATCAAAGCATATTACATTTTTAAACGGGGTGTATATGACAAGTAATTTTCTGATGAGTGCCCTTGCTACGATGCTTGCCGGATTGGCTTTTGATTACCTGGGGTATATTCCCTCATTTAAAATAGCTGCCCTTGTTGCACTCCTCGCAGTGCCAGCAGTATTACTTTTACCACGTAAATAAAACAACATGTATATCGAGCAGGCTTATAAAGGAAAATATGATTGGTGGCGCTACCTTTTCACATTTATTATTTTCTTTTTTACCCAGTATTTCACGCTTGTAATTCCGGTAAAAATATATGCCCGTTTACAAGGCATTTCTGAAGAATTAGTCACCGAATTTTTTAATACCCTGAATCCGGAGAAAATGGGGTTAAGCTTAAATGAGGGACTTATCTTTTTATTGCTTCCTATGTCTGCCACCTTCTTTACTTTAAGCCTGTCGATGCGCTATATACATGAATTACCCTGGCGGACTATTTTCACAAGCTTTAAAAGTTTCAGGTGGAAGAACTTTTTTACAGGACTTCTTATGTGGACGGTAGTTCTTCTTTCCATTGAATTGATTAACTACCTTATTAACCCAGGAATCTATGAATTCACTTATCATCCAAAGCAGTTTTTCCCACTTTTATTTATTGCGCTGGTGCTTGTTCCCTTTCAGGCAGGAGCAGAAGAACTACTTTGCCGTGGTAATTTATTACAAGCATTTGGATTATTAAGTCGTTCAAGATTTTTAGCACTAATAATTACAGCTGCTATTTTTGGGTTCATGCATTTTAGTAACCCTGAGGTTGATTCATTCGGTTTCTGGAAGTCAATGTCCTATTATATCGGGTTTGGACTTTTCATGGGCATACTCACAATTATGGACGGAGGTCTGGAACTGCCAATCGCTGTGCATACAGCGAACAACTTACACGGAATAGTATTGGTAAGTTACAATGGTTCTGTTTTAAATACCGATGCTTTATTCAGGCTTTCCGAGTATAATCTGTCAGCTATGATAGTTGCATTCTTTTTTTCCACCCTCTTATTTCTTATCGTCTCCAAAAGGTTGTTCCGATGGAAGAGCTTTGATGCATTATTTAAAAAGGTGCAAGCACCAAACAGCAATTAAAAGGCCACTTGCTGCTAACCAAAAAGCTACAAAGGATATAATCATCGATGAGTTAATTTTTAGGTATATTACCTGCTTTTCGACTTATTAAGGATACGTTCAATAGTGGATACTTCAAGCTGTTGCTGGGTAATAAAATTAAATCCCCAGATGTTGGACACATGCCTGGCTAGATATTCCTGTTCTGTTTGACCGGGCGTTGGTATCAGGAGTGCTTTCCGGTTTAAATAGCACAGATCCATTATGGTAGAATACCCTGATCGGCAAATAATGTATTCGGCATTTAAAATTAGGGCTTTTAATTTTTCCGGTCTACAATGGTTTATGCTGTTAGGAAATACCGTTTGGCCATCGGGTAAGCCGCGCACTATCAAATAATGCAGCCTGGAAGTGATCTTAAACAGCTTTTGATGGACTATTTTCTCAAAAACACTTCTTTGTTTTTCAGGACCTGATATGAGGACCAACACCTGTGGGGAAACTGAAATTCTTTCAGCTTGAATTAGTCTAAACCTCGATTGTATGCCGATAAACTCAACAGGTATTTCTATTTGTTTACTGCTCTCCGACAAAATACCTGTTAGTCTTTTATTTTGAGTATAATCGGGCACCCAGCATTTAGTAAAACGGTTGATATACTTACTTAAACGCCGATAAAATATATTTCGCAAAAATCCGGGAACCTGAGGTATCTGGGGTTGCACCTGATGGGTAATCAATATTGATTCAACGGTTTTATGGTACAGACCATAACGATTATCCGATATTATTCTATCTAACTGATATAGGTCTACCAGTTTGCGTATTAACTTTTGCTCTTTTTTTATGCCCTGCAGAAAACGTGGAAGGAATAAAAAGATAGTTAACAACTGGCTTTTCCCCCCGGAGTAGATGGGAGCATAAGCAGGTATGGGTATATATTTGAGGTCTGGAAAAAGTTCGCGATACAATAGTTCTTGCCGCTTTGTTGCACCAATTACTATTTCATGATTTTGATTTTTAAGGGTATCTATAACGGGCAGAAGACGAGTAACATGTCCAAGGCCCCAGTCGAGCGCTGCCACAAACACTTTCATGTTAACCCGATATTTGTATTTCAAAACCTAAATCCTCTACCCGCTTTCCAATTTCATTAAGTTTCTCTAAGGGAACTTTCGAAAGGGTATCGAAGGGTGTATCGCGGGCTATGGTATAAATCATTACCAACGAAGGCTTAATTTTATCCAGGGCTTGCAACCATGGAATAATCTCCTCCTCGGTAGTATTATTGATTGTCTTGTTTCTATAGATCCCCTGAACAAACATGGTCTGAACGATGGGGTTTTCAAGACTGGCCAGGAGTTCTATTGTTTTTTCAAGATTAAAACTACCCAGCGGGCAATTCAGTAACTCAACGGTTTGTTTGTTTACAGAATCGAGTTTAAGAATAACCTGATCGATCAGTTTAAATGTTTGCCTGATTTTTTTGCTGCCAACCGTTGTGGAATTGGTTAAAAGTGCTATCTGCGCTTTTGGAAAATAGGTATTACGCAGGTGGTAGGTATCTTCAATAATTCCGGCAAAGTCTTTATGAATTGTTGGTTCTCCATTACCAGCAAAAGTAATGGCATCGATGGTACGTCCGATGCTTACAGATTCTTTCAGGTATTCTTCCAACTCTTCAGCCACCTGGTTTCTGGATGGCAAATCACCTTTGGTGCTATCGGTAAGTCCGCATTCACAATAGATACAATCAAAATTGCAAATTTTACTATTGGTCGGCAGAAGGTTAACACCCAGCGATGCCCCAAGGCGACGACTTTTTACGGGACCAAAAATAATTTTATCAAAAAGAAATGTTCCCATCTTTATTTCCTTGTTAGCGAATCTGCCGCTTCTTTTAGCATTTCCTCTTCTTTCAGTTTCAAAACACGAACTTTCGTAACCTGTAAATGCTTTCTGAAAACATTATCTCTGTTGGGGGTATAGGGAACAAAGATC
>DNTK01000482.1 GCA_003508755.1 Bacteroidales bacterium
TCATTCTCATAATTGTCGATGAATACCTTATTTTTATGCTTTCGCAAATACTTCAGAGATTGATTTTTTACAGATATGAAAATATAGCCCTCAATATTCTCAGAAGAAGCGAGCTTTTCTCTTTTCTTGAAAATATTCATCATCACATCCGAGACAATCTCTTCGGCCAGACTGTGCTGCTTCACATAAATCAAAGCAAACCATATGAGCTTTGGGTAATACTTGTTGAAAAAAAAATTATATAAAGCCCTGTCGGGATTCTCCGTCAGTTCTACAAATATCTCCTTAAGAGATAGCTGATCATATAGATTTCGCTCTTTCAAAAAATTTTGGGCTATTAGTGGCTTTTATAAGTTCCAAGGTAAAATCAAAATTAAATATTACAAAGAAAATTTCAATTAAATGTACAATATACCTTTAAAGCCCACCAGGACAAACAACTATCTTTGTCATAAATATGCTTATTAACAACATTTAAAACTTAGCGTCAAAAGTACATTTAATGGTATGTTTTGAACGTTTTGGACAAGTCATTGAAAAAATGAATGCCATTTCAAGGAATAGCCAGATGCAGTGACAATTTGGTGAATGTCAATTTAGATTCGAAATAATAGAATATAACTTTTCCAACAATTTAGAATATAAAGACCAATAACTTTTTACTCAAGAAAATAGGGAAAAAGATCGATTTGATTGATGAGCACTCAGTGTTTCAGCTTTTACAAATTGAATTTTATCAGTGTTCTTTTTCAATAATAGCAATTTTGCATCCAGACCTTTTGAGTTTTGTAAATTGCCCTCACATCACTTGAGAAGTATGGGCAACTCCCCTGGTTATGGTAGTGATTGAAAATCTCAAAATCCGGGAATGGGTATTAACAGAAATTATTCAGACACAAAAACGAGTTAAAGTAAAAGGAACCCAGAAAATTCATCAGGAATGTAGATATCTGAGTGTGTGGCGTTATTTTTAGGGCTGCGAAAAACATAAACGCACTAGCTTTTTTACTGCTATCCTAATCATGCATTTTTTTCTAATATATTCCCTTAACAATCTCAGATTTGGGAGCTTAGCCCAGATATAGCAAAGCCCAAAACCAAGCTTTTTATTTGATAATAGTTATCTAATTTGTAAATATGAAAATCCTCTTACTTAGATGAAAAATTATACCATAAAGGAAATAGCCAGGATGGCAGGAGTATCGGCAGGAACGGTTGATCGTGTGCTACATAACAGGGGAAGTGTATCTGCTGATAAAGAAGCAAAAGTGAAAAGGATATTGGAGAAAATTGATTTTACACCTAATCCCATTGCTCAATCATTGAAAATGAACCAAAGACATAATCTGGTCGTATTGATGCCGGATGATCAGCTGGATGAATACTGGAAGCCCTGTTTTGTTGGTATTGATGACTTAAAGGTCGATCTGGCTCGGAAAGGGATAACTTTGGAAGTACTGAAATATTCTCCAATCGAACCTGGCCACTTTGAAGAAATGTGTCAAATAGCTAGTTCCATGAATCCTGGCGGAGTAATGATTGGAACGCTGTTTTTGAATGAAACCAAAAAATTCCTCCTGGACCTCGAAGCTAAAGGAATCCCGTACAGCTTAATTAATAATGACATAGATAATATGCATTATACGACTTTTGTCGGACAGAATTTGATTCAAAGTGGGAGAACTGCTGCGCATTTATTTGATATGATTACCCCAAATCTAAAAAGATTGTTCGTGATGCATTTGGAGGAGGAATATGAGAATGCCCACCATATGCAGCAAAAGGAAATTGGTTTCAGACAATATTTTGAAGGTAGATCTGAGGATATATCAATTAAAACTTTTAATGTCAAAACAGATACGTATAAATCAATTAGACCTTCATTTTTTCGAAATATTGATACAGAAATCGACGGTATTTTTGTTACCACTTCCAAAGCATACTTATTGGTTGAAAGTGGATTGCCTTATCCAATAATAGGATATGATCTTTTATCTAAGAATGTACAGTTTTTAAAAGAACAAAAAATCAATTTTTTAATCTACCAAAATCCAAAACTACAAGCTTTCCAGGGGCTATTGTTATTAGCAGATCATATTCTAAAAATCAGGTCGATCCCTCGAATAAAATTACTTCCAATAGAAATTGTTAGTAGTGAAAACATTCACTCATATGGGATTCACTAAAACTCAATAAAAGTTTTTCTTGCGAATTGTTGACCTGAACATTACATTTGTGTTCGAACACAATAAGAATAGTAGGCTATTCTGCTTTATTATTATATTGTCTATTCAAATAGCCTTTAGCGTTTGATCTTTTAGGGAGCAAATCAATTGCTTTCAAAATACTGGTAATTTGGAACAATTCGATTAAGAAATACTTGGATGAATAATAATGTAGTGAAACCCACTGTCGTAGTTTTAGCAGCAGGTCTTGGTTCCAGATATGGAAGTTTAAAACAGATTGATCAGTTTGGCCCTTCCGGAGAAACCATCATTGATTATTCGATTTACGACGCTATAAGAGCTGGTTTCGGCAAAGTCGTTTTTATCATACGCAGAAGTATTGAAGCGGAATTCAAAGAAGTTTTTGTGGATAAATTCAATGACTTCATACAGATGGAGTACGCTTTTCAGGAAATAGATATTCTGCCCGACGGAATAAAAATGCCAAAAGATCGATTGAAACCGTGGGGGACTGGTCATGCAGTGTTGATGGCGGCAGATAAGGTAAATGAGCCTTTTGCCGCAATTAACGCCGACGACTTCTACGGAATGAGATCGTTTCAGCTATTGCATGATAAACTAAAAAACCTGGATAATAGCGTATTGGGTGGTTGCCTTATCGGCTACCGGCTGAAAAATACACTTTCAGACCATGGAAGCGTATCCCGCGGAATATGTACCTTGACCCCTGATGGGTTCCTTGAAAAGGTAACCGAAAGGACTCAGATCAGTAAAGGACAAAATGGCGAGATCTATTTTACTGAAAGTGATAAACAAGTGCTTCTGGATGGGGATGAACTGGTTTCTATGAATCTGGTGGGATTTTCTCCCCTGTTTTTCGATTTTTTAAGATCAGGGTTTAAAAAATTTGCCGCTGGAAATATCGATCTTAAATCTGAGTACTTTTTGCCCGGAGCAATTTCCAGCATGATTGAAACGCATGACGTCAAAATTCCAGTAATCGAAACACCAGATTTGACTTACGGCGTAACTTACCAGAAAGATAAGCCCATTGTAAAAAAAATGATCGAAGAGCAGGTTAAATCTGGCAAATATCCCAAACAGCTTTGGAAATAAATGGAATTAAATAAGTTAAATAGCATTGTGCATAATTTCCAACTGGAAGAGAAGATAATTGGTATCGAACCATTTGGCGGGGGGCACATCAACGATACTTTTATTTTAAAACCACCGGCGGATGATGGATTAAAATTTATTCTTCAAAAGATCAATACTTATGTTTTCAGAAATGCAGTTGGCTTGATGAGCAATATCTCAATTGTCACAGAACACATTCGGGAGAAACTAAAAGAAAAAGGGCACAACAATCTGGATAAGCGCTCATTGCGCCTGATGAAAACAATAGACGGGAGCAGCTATTTTTTGG
>DNTK01000538.1 GCA_003508755.1 Bacteroidales bacterium
GACCCAACTTCGTTTGCCCCTTGCCTCAATTCCGCCCCGAAAAAAGAGTTGATGCCTTCCCCCTTCCCAAAAAAAGCTATAACATCTACGCCATTTATTTACCAATTAATGACAACGGTCAAGTATAAGAGCAGTAGCGGTTTTCAAGGCGATTACTTGTCCGCCACCACAAAAATTTATTAAATGCACAGGCCTTGATTTTACCACTGCACCCGCTATTGCTCTTATACAATGTTGTATGCCCGTGCTTTTTCTTTGTCCGCGCGTTAGGGCAGCCATACTCTTTGACAAGTTTTGGTTCGTGTTGTTGGCCTTGAGCGACTTGGCAATGTGTATGGATGCTATGGGCTGATGTTTCATTATTTTTTGGTATAAAAAGGTGATAATTCATCTACTTCATCTTCTTGGAATCTAAACCTTTCGTTCAGAAATCTCCTTAATGCCTCAAAATTGGGAAAGCGTGACTTGCTTTCTAGTCCAAATGACTTGAGAACATGAGCACTTATTTGATTCAATTGAAGTTCAAGATTTTGACCGATTAATTCACCTATTGGTATCTCAACATAAGTTTCCGTTTCGTCTTTAAATCTGATTTCATGAAAGGTCTTTTGGAAATCCTCTAACCACTCTTCATCATTGGAGTATTTTTTCCCATTTTGTCCTAATATATTTTTTGCTTTAAGGTCAATTATGTTATTGTAGAGGGCCAACACAATTTGCCAGTCTAACCACCCTTCACTTTTCAGTCTACTCAGCTCAGCATTAAACTTATCTGATTTCATTAAACGTTCAAGCGTTAGGTGGATTACCCCAATACAATTTTTGTAACGACCCTTTATATTTTCAATCGATTTATCGTGGTTGTAAAATGGGCTATCTTTTTTTTTTGAGGCAAGAGTATCTGATTCATGTTGTTCAATGTTCAAGATTTCAGACTCGAATTTGCTTCGCATGGAATTATTAAATTTATCTTCTGAAACCAAATCTCTATATGCCCTTTGATAGGCATTAATAGTCAATGCTTTGTTACTAAGTCCTTCCTTGAATAAGGAATGAAACTTTGCTTGGAAATCATCATGAGGGAGTAAACTAAGTTCATTCAATATTATTTGAAAAGAAGCCGTAATTGATGCGTAATGCATGTTCTTATCTACAGGTTCTTTTGATTTTAAAACTGGCAGAAACACTTTCCATAGGTATTCCGAGTTGGATGGAAGTTGTTCTGGGCCTTTTGGAGTTTCAATCAATTCAATTCGGATAATTATCCGACCTATAGTTAGATGAAAATCCACATCACGCAAATCAATTTCAGATTGAATGATTTGAATGAGGGCGGCAAATTCTTCTGCAACTGAATTAGTGATAAAATCATTTTCAAACTCTATACTCCACTGGCAGCCAAATGTCTTCCAACTTATAGTTCGCCTTTGACCAATGTCATTAATTGGTGGGTTTTCAAGCTTTCGAGCTACTAATTCATTTAAACCAATTGTACCTTGCTCTTTTTTGATGAACTCAACACTTTCTTTAAGAAAATCATCATACAACTGACCCATTCTAACTTTTTCATACTCAATAAAACCTGATAATTGATTGGACATAATTGGTGTCAAACCGAGAATAAAGGCACATTCGACAAGAGTTTTTCTACAAAGTTTATCAGTCTCGGGATCAAAGACGGTAGGATCAAATTCATTTCTAGCAGTAACGTAATTTTCAAATGCTTGTAAATAGCTTATCCAAGAGCCCTGTTTGAAATCATAATGAAGCAGTAAGGCATAGGAGTCACTTATGCGTTTATACAGCTGTGAGTCTTCCTTTTGAAAACAGAACCAAATAGCAGATAACGAATAGTATTTCGCTGCAAGGTTCATCCCAATAGCTGCATATAGTTGGGATATACCCATAACAGCCAAAATAAAACCTTCATAAGTGGCTTCATTTTGATAAAGGTCTTTGGCCTTATGAAAAAAATCTAGCGCTTTTAAAATACCCTTAGAATTTGTCGAGTGTAGATGTTTCCATCCTTTTTCAGTGTATCGTTTTGCAGCACTAAAATCACCCTCACGCTCTTGAACGAGAGGTAGAATATCTTCGGAATACTTCTCAATCTCAATAAATTCATCGTCTAATCCAAAACGGATAGCTAAATCAACAATGGCGTCAATTCTCTTGCCTAATTGAGAAATTGCATACTGAGGGGCATTAGATGATTCAGTAATTATTTCATTGAAACAATTAAGAGCCTTATCCTTATTTTCTGACCCTATACCAATAGAATTCTTATTAAGGTAAGAGAATCCCTCCAACTCTAAAAGACCGCAATAAATATTTCTATCTGCAGCTGAGGCTTTTTGTGCATCAACCAAGGAGTCGAAAACTTCAAACCACTTTAAAATCTGATCTACTTCAATAACAATTAGATCAAACTTTTGTGTTGAGGCTATTACGGTGAGTAGGTTAAGAGCATCCTCCAGACTTCCTAAGTCCACAAATGCATCAATATCAGAAAAGTAATCATGGACGATTTCCTCTAACCCTTTTAGACTGTTCTTTGGAGTCTCATCAACAGATGGTCTTAATGTCAACCAAATAATTTCATAAATAGCTTCTCTCTTAAGCTTTCTTAAAATGTCTGGATGTTTGGAGTAAAGCGATAGGAGATTTAGCCATAACTTACTTTGTTCTTCTAAATAACTATTTCTTCTGCAATGTTTAGCCGCGAAAAGGACTTGATAGAACTCACCGATATTGAAATTTGGAATATCCTCAATGTCTTTCCATAGCCCGTATGATTCCAAATAAACTTTGTCGTCCTTACTTCCTAAACTTAATAGTTGACTATCAAGTAAATCATTCGTGAGAAAACGATTTTGAGGGTCAGATTCCATTGATTTATCACCTACTACGCCTCTAAGTCTATCAAAAACTAATGTCTGCTCATCTTTATTAATAGGAAAGGGAAGCTGACGAATTAACTCAAATGAATTTTCTATTGAGACTTCAATTGCCTTTTCACTTGAGATTCCATCAAATACCCAACGAATTGATTTCGCGAATGTCTCCCAAACATCTCCGGGTAATTTATCGTAGACGTCTTTGGCAAGCAGCAGTTCTTCATTATCTCCATCAGACTCTATTTTCTCATACTGCTCGTTTACATATGAATCTATGATTGACTTTAATTTGGCTATACATTTAGAAAGTAAATCACTTGAAAGATTATCCTGATTTAAAACCCATTCTGCCAGAAGTTCTGTATCATTATTCCCTTTTTTAGCAGCTATGGATGTGTTTGTTTCGAAAATAAATAGGGGCTCATCCATTAAATATTCGCCTTTTACAAAAAGCATAAAGAAATGGGCCAATGACTTGGCTATTTCTTCACTTGAGAATGAAAAATTCTTGGATGAATAGAGTTTAAGCTGTTTGAATGTACACTTAAATGATTTCAGGTCTCTCTGAAAAATGTCATCTTCAAAGTCACAGTAGATATGCTCTTCTATTCCATGAACTTTATTGTATAACCATACTTCCAAAGTTTTTAGCTCCTGATATTTGAACCCTTTTATAACATCCGGTGCATCAGTGTCTTTTGCGAAGAGGTGCAATTTTGATATGTGTCCCTTATTACTCATTATTTCTCTAGGCTAAAAGCATCTCCTTTGGTTTTTCAAACATTGGCTTAATCTATCCATCCAGTAAAATCTCTTTTTAGCTCTTGTTGTTTGTCTTGCTTTGCCCATTCAATTTCTTGTTCCCATGCTTTTATGTGTTCAGCATAGTCAAGCGGTTTTGGCAAGGTATTTACCATGTCAATAAGAGATCTGAGAAATTTTATATGACTATCAATTCTTGGAACACGACTACCTGAAAAAACGCCATTTTTCTCTAACCATAGATGCTTCATAAATTCAGGGTCTTTGTTTAAAAGTAAAAACTCTTTCAAAAATCGAAGAACCTGATCATTAAAACGATATGTTACCACATTCAAAATAATGTGAATGTGCTGCTTTGAAGTATAATTCTTGGATATAAAACTGCTGATATAAGAGTACACTTTATCCAACTGCGCTTGATTTAACCTAGATCCTTTAAATAAAACATTTGCTTGATGCTCAAAATTTGAGAATATTGGTGCCTTTGCTATAATTATTTCTAATGCTCTATCTAATATGTCTTCGCATGTTGGCAAGTCCCAAATAAAATTAAGGTTTAGACTATCAAACTTAAAATCAATGTAGGACATATCTTTTGTCACTTCTTGTAAGTACTCAACTACGAAGTAATTGTCCAATGAACTAACTGCAGCTATTTCTTTCCCGCTATGGTCATAATGATTATCTCTCTTTTTATGTAGATAAAATATCTGTTTTAGCAAATCTGGTTTATCTACAAAATACTCGCTACTACTTTCACAAACTTGTTGGTTAAAGGAAACTTTAGTAGTTTCTGCCTTTGACAAAAGTATCTCCGCAATATAAGTAACAACGTTTTTGTGATTTGCAGCTGTTGGTTGTAGTTTGTTTTTAGAAGCATTAAACTGTTTGTCAAATTTTATACTCTTGTTAAGTTCATGGAAGTGAAAATAGTTACTCACCGATAGGAGAAAACCTATAAACTCTTGAAGGAAAAATTCATCAATATCCTCCTCGTCAATTGCTTCAAAAAATAGTTGCTTCCAAAACTGTTTTTGTTTGTATTCATATCTATTAAGATGATTGTAAAATTCTTTTGGTTGAACAAGTTTTGTTTTGATTGGGCGAAAAATAAAGTTCCCATAATTCAATTCAAATGAATACTTATTAAGCATCAATAATTCAAGTGATTTTAGGTAAAGACTGCTATCTGTTTCAGCAAGTGTTATGAAAAGATGTGGTAGGCTAGAATCAATCCAATAGCCATCATTATTAGTGACAGCAAATTTGTATACAGAATCTAATCGATCAAGTGTTTTTTCAATAAAGTCTATGTCTTTTCCTGCAATGTAATTGCGGATTTCATCCTTTTGTTTTTCCTCTCTTTCTTTATACTTCAGATTATCATCATCAAACTTGGAGCTAAATATTTTTGCTATTTGCATTGATTCAGAATTCAAAAATGACTCCCAATCATTTAATGGTTGAATGTTGTGATCTCTTAATGTTGACACATATTCAGATACCAATTTGCAATGTGAATAATTTTCGCGTTTGAAATTGTTGTTGATGAAATCTGCAATAATAGTTTGCTCGTCAAAATAAATCGTAGAATCAAATTCTTTAGAAGTCCAAGCGTACTTTTGAAGAGTGGATAAAACGGCTATTTCGTTTTGGGTAAACAAGGTAAATAGGCGTTCTAAAGTTTTCTTTCTCAACTTCATCAAAGCAGTTGTCTTAACTAAGTCAAAGTTATAGATCATCATTTGACCACCACTTTTGCCTTCGATCTGCGTATAATCCCAGCCGAGAAATGAAGAAGCAAATGACAGAAATAGTTGATCAGATATGGTTCTTTCTCTTTTTGTAAAATTTTTGTTCTCTAATACTTCAATTAAAGTTAACTGTCTGGGGAAACCTATTCTATAGTCAAATCGATGGAACGCAAGATGTTCCTTTAAGTGTTTTAATGTTTCGGGAATTCTTGACGGCTGCCTAAACATAAGTCTTAAAGCCAATTCAATTGCTTCTCTTGTGAATGTTGTGCTTTGATTCCAAAAATTTATGAGTAGTTTGAAATAATCAGGAGCCCAAACAAAGTCATTTACTTCATAAGTATATTTAATATCTTCAAGTTCCGTTTGCTCTGCATCTAAACTTTCTATCCAATTTCTAACAAATAGAAGAGTATCAACCTCACGATAGAACCAAAATATCTCAAGGAATTTGTAAAGGTTCTTTATGTCTGTTTCTAACGTCTTTTGAACTCCAATTATCAAACTTGTTACCCTGTCTTTCAGTTCTTCATAGCCAAAAGTGTTTATAAGGTCAACAAGCGTTTTATTTATTTTCCGATCGTATTTTTCAATGAATAGAACAAGCCAATCGGAATAGTTAATCGGTGCATTGTTTTCTTCAATAAAAGTTTTGTAGAAAACATAAG
>DNTK01000028.1 GCA_003508755.1 Bacteroidales bacterium
TAAGTTTGATAGAAATTTGAGGATATAAGATTTACTTTACATTGTCGTTGATGTAGTTGATAGCATCACCTACAGTTCCGATTTTTTCTGCTTGATCATCAGGAATTCCAATGTTAAATTCCTTCTCAAATTCCATAATAAGTTCTACTGTGTCTAAAGAGTCAGCACCCAAATCGTTTGTAAAACTTGCTTCAGGCGTTACTTCACTTTCGTCAACACCAAGTTTGTCAACGATAATAGCTTTTACTCTAGATGTAATGTCAGACATAATCCTAGATTTAAATTTATACTTAGGTTTAAATTTTAACGGTGCAAAGAAATGCAATATCTCAAAAAAAACAAACAAAAAAAATGAATTAATGTTTGAAAAATGGCTTTTTTTGTGATTTAAAAGCCTAAGATAGAGAATTTAATTCGATTGAAAATATTTTGAAAATGAAGAAGATAGCCATTTTTGCCTCAGGTTCGGGAAGCAATGCCGAGAATATAGCCAAATATTTTGCTGATAATAATAAAATAAAGGTCGATTGCATTCTTACCAACAAGGCAGAAGCTTATGTTCTTAACAGGGCTAAAGATTTAAATATCAGCACAATGGTGTTCAATCGAACCGAGTTTTATGAGACCAATTCGGTACTAAATTACCTAAAAGAGCGTTCGATCGATTTTATCGTTTTGGCAGGATTTTTATGGTTGGTACCAAAAAATCTAACCCAAAACTTTTCAAAAAAAATTATTAACATACATCCGGCACTCTTACCAAAATATGGCGGTAAAGGAATGTATGGCATGAATGTGCATCGTGCTGTGAAGGAATCCGGAGACAAGGAATCGGGTATTTCCATTCATTGGGTGAATGAACGCTACGACGAGGGAAATATCATTTTTCAGGCCAGGTGTCCCATTTCCGCTTCAGACACTCCCGAAGCAATTGCTGAAAAAGTGCATGCTCTTGAATACGCACATTTTCCAAGGATTATTGAGCAAATTCTTCTATCTTAGGTATAGGAACATAACCAACCACACTATGCAAATATTTGATAAGGAAAAAGTAAATCTGCAATGGCGGAATAACCTTGTTCTGCTGATTTGTATTTTAGTATTGTTCATTGTCGGTCCTTCCTTATTTATCAGGGATGCTCCGCTTATTATGACAATCATGTTTACTCTGCTGATTTTGAGTAGTATGGCTGTGATAGAATATGCACCTTTGGTAAAGAAAGTTTTGCTTTTTACATCAATACTTGTGATTGTTTTTGTTTGGGCTGAATATTTTTTTCCTTTTCAGTCAATTTTGATAATTTCTTTTACGCTGCTTTCGGTGTATTTGTTTACAATTACTATTTCTCTTATTGTGCATGTGGCCCTTAGCAAGGATGTAAACGCAAATATTATTTTTTCCGCTATAAACGGGTATCTCTTACTCGGAATTAATGGAAGCATTGCCTTGCTAATAATGGATCGCTTATCGAGTACGAATGTTTTAAGTAATATTAAAGCCGATTCGTTCTATGACTATGTATATTTTAGTTTTGTGACACTAACAACCCTCGGATATGGCGATTTAACTCCCATTAGTGCCGGGGGAAGAGCATTAGCCATGCTCTTATCCATTACCGGCCAATTATATGTTGCTATTTTAATAGCCATGCTTGTTGGGAAATTCCTCAGCAAATCAAATAATCAATAACCATGATTTAAACTAATCCGGCCAATTGCGGTTTATACAAGATTAACTATTAAAAAAACACAAATCCTATGAGAAGAACAGTTACTTTTCTAGTTGCAATTTTAGTTTCACTAGCTGCTTCTGCGCAGCAGTTTCCTGATTTGGTTGAGCAGGCAAATAAAAGCGTTGTAACCGTGTATGTGCTGGAACAAAAAAATCCCGGATATGGGGATCCGTTCACTAAAACTTCGAATGAGGGACTAGGTTCGGGTGTACTGGTTGGTGAAGCAGGCGAATGGATACTAACAGCAGCTCATGTAGTCGCCAACGCCTCAGAAATAGTTGTTGAGTTTTATGATGGGCGTAAAGTTTCCGCTAAAACAAAAAGAGTTTCACATACAGCTGATGTTGCTTTAATTCAACTTGACCGCCCGGTTTCAGACATTCCCCCTGCTGTAATCGGTAACTCTGATAATGTTCGCATCGGCGAAG
Source organism: Bacteroidales bacterium (assembly GCA_003508755.1). GTDB lineage: Bacteria > Bacteroidota > Bacteroidia > Bacteroidales > UBA10428 > UBA10428. The sequence continues at coordinate 2,162 of DNTK01000028.1, forward strand.
ATATATTTATTATTGGTGCTCCACTTGGATTGGCTCATTCTGTATCAAGAGGAATTATTAGTGGGAGACACAGCGAGAAAAAAATTACCAGTGATTTAAAAAGCATGGAATTTTTTCAAACCGATGCAGCCATTAACCAGGGGAACAGCGGAGGGCCCATGTTTAATATGAAAGGTGAGGTGGTTGGTGTTGTAAGTTCTATATTAAGCTTTTCTGGTGGTTTTGAAGGGCTGGGGTTTGCTGCAACCTCTAATATTGCCAAGGATATGCTACTGCAGCGGGGAAGCATTTGGTTGGGAATTGATGCATTGCCCCTAAACTTTGAATTATGCAAGGTGTTTAATGTTCCGCAAGAGGGGGCCCTTTTAGTACAAAGTGTTGCTGAAAAGTCGGCAGGTCATTTTATGGGCATGAAGGGTGGTTATTTATTAATGTCACTTGGTGATTATGAGTTTCTCGTCGGGGGTGATATCATACTCTCCCTGGACGATATAGTGCTCGATGGACAAGCAAAATTTGAAGAGCTGAGAACGTATCTGAATAGTGTAGAGGAACGTCATCAATATGTTGTTAAGGTGCTGAGAGCAGGTGAAATTATTGAGCTAAAGTGGCGTATGGAGGATTAATCCTGCTTTTTATCCGGATGCTTGTATCTGATTTTTAGCTGAATGTAAGTTGCTCTGGAGTCTGTTAGTTTAGTATGGGCATAAGCCATATCAAGATCCAGGTTAAAACGCCAAATAGGCAGAGAAATTCCGCCACCAATTGTGGGTCTTAGATTGGCCATGCCCGTTCTAAGACTTACAATTTCTTTTAAAAATGAATATTCCACACCAAGTCTGAATCGTTCGATATACTCCGAATAGCGAATATTATCCCGGGCCAGCATATCGGCCCATTCGCCTGCGATGTATAAGTTGGGCAGAGGTTGCCAGGTGGCTCCCGAACTTAATAAAAACGGGATGGATAAGGAATATGGAAATTCAACATTTGTTGTTTGACTGTATAAATCTATGGAAACACTATCCTGCCACGAGTCTCCAATAATCTCGTAATCAAGATCGGAGCTTTGTAGTTGGAGGTTAAGCTTTCCACTTATATCTTTTGATGGTAGAAAATTATTTGCCACCAGACCAAATGAAAGCCGCTCGTTTGGTTGATAATTCATACCTACTGTCAGGTTGAAGTCCCATATCGGATCTTTAAAACCTTCGAATGCAATATTCAGAGCTTCGTCGTAGTCGGCCGATTCGATCAGGCTTGTTGATAATGCTCTCCGATAAAGATTAAAATTTGCTCCTAAGGATAGTTTCTCATTGTATTTGTATCCATACCCCACAGAAAATGCTGTATTGCTGGCAGCAACTGAATAAATGATGGGTAATGCCTCGGCATCAATAGACCCTTCGGCGTTATAGGAATCGTAAACTAAACCGGCCATCCTGATAAGCAGTTCACTTTGGATTGCTTCGTCGTCCCTTCTGTGAAAATTTCGCATCACATTAAGGATATTGCCAGCGGTTACCAGGAAAGATACCTGGGTCACATTATAAACTGAAAACCCGAAATTTTTGTATTGAACCTTCAAATTTGGAAAGGCCATCATACCATGCCGGGTAGGATTTGTTGGTGTACCAATAACATTGGTAAGCAAATCATCAGCCTTTATACTGGAATTATCAATTTTTGCAAGAGCCTCCTGACGGCGGACTGGATCATCATAATACCTTATGTATTCATAAATACCCTGCTCCATTTCCTTAAGAAAAAAATCATTCTTTAAGGCCTCCTTATTTGACATGAGGTAGTTGATGGCTTTTATAGTTGTTTGTGGAATAATTACCTGGGCATCAGCAATTTCAACTTCTACTCTATCAGTGGTTAAGTAAGCCGGATTATTGAGCATGCCCATGTACCCGTTCCACCCGGTAACGGATGTCATACCCCGCCCAATGGCTTTTACATCCGGAAGTGCAGGGTCGAGATTAATTCGATCCGTAGGAATTCTGCGATTTGAATCGGATAAGAAATTTTCAGTAATACTAAATCCTGGAAGCTGGGTTTGAGAAAAACCACACTTAATAGCCGGGAATTGAACCAGTATTACTAAAACCCATGGTATAAAAAATCCTTTTTGAGAAGACATGTGCAATGATTCTTTTATAACTTGTGGAAAATTAAGCAATTTGAAGGCGCTAAAAAAAATATCGACACGGATTTTTCTTGGAATTTTTACAGGAACTCTCATTGTGTTTACCATTTCATCTCTTACCGACTATTTATATTCGCGAAATGCCCTTTCTGGGTTGGTTAGAAATCTTGTTGTACGTTCATTCAATGCAGCCTTTTTTCAGATTGAATCTGAATTCAGACCTTTGTTTATGCAGGCAGAAAATACCTCCAGAAGAATTTATGAGAATAACTTCTCTGAGGAAAGCCTGCAATTTGTTCTCCTTGAAAATAAGCTTAAGTTTGAAGACATGTTCGGGTGTCATGTGGCTGTTTACAATAAAACAGAAGAAACGCTCAATGTTTATGGATATTGGGATAGTACCTATTATGCCTTTAAAGATAATTCTGACTACTCTCATTTTAATTCACTAGCCGGAATTAGTGACTCACAAAATGGAATTACACTGCAGAATGATACCATAAGTTTTTATTATCTGCTTAGCGGAGCGGTAAAAAATATCGGAATTCGCTATGATTTCCCTGTGGAACGATATATCACGATGCTCAATGAGCAGACAAAACTTTTTCAAAGCAGGCATTACCTTTTTAATCAGTACAATAAACCTATTAGAAGTTCAACCGTAATGTTTTCTGATTTATCGGAAGAGGAATTTTTACAAGATATTGCTTTTATCAGGAAATATTTACTTGAAGGGGCAACAGGACTTATTGTGCCCTCAGACAGGAAATCCAAGCGAGCCATTTATATTGGCCGGTTTCAGGACAACAACATGGCAGTTGCGACAACCATTCTTATCGATGAAGTATTAAGAAGATTCCGGGTGTATTACTATGTAAGTTTTGGAATAAGTATTATTGCCATATTAATTCTTGCTTATGTGCTTCAGCGTATTATTGTAAAACTAACCGGACCTATTTCTGAACTTACCGATATTAGTAAAAGAATTCAGAACGGTAGTCTAAATACCCTGGTTCCCGAATACCATGGCAGCAATGAGACAGAGCAAATTTCCAATACCCTCAGAGCCATACAGGGCAAGATGAAACGATATGTCAGCGATTTGAACACTACCTTGCGAGAAAAGAGAGCGTTGGAACATGAACTTAAGATAGCCAATAGGATTCAATCTGACATGATTCCGGAACCTGACCAGGCATTAACGGAATTGCCAGAAATTGATTTGTATGCAAAAATGATTCCTGCAAAGGGCATTGCCGGCGACTTTTATGATTATTTCTTTTTAGATGATTTCAATTTATTTTTTGTTATTGGAGATGTCTCCGGAAAAGGAATTCCTGCCGCATTATTTATGGTAAAAACAATTACATTGCTTGGGCTGGAAGCCAGGAAGCATCGCGATCCAGCAAAAGTATTTGCATCGGTAAATGAGCAGTTGTGCTTGAAAAACGATGAGGGAATGTTTGTTACCTCTTTAGCAGGCATAATAGATATTCAAACAGGCGAAATGGTTTTATCCGATGCAGGCCATAATATTCCATTGACAAGTTTGAAGAATAAAAAATTCGAATATTCAGAATTTACCAAGGGCAGACCCCTCGGGATGATGCCAGGTGGGTCCTATGTCAACACCAGTGTAAAACTAAATAAGGGAGACACTCTAGTTTTGTATACCGATGGATTCCCGGAGTGTGTAGGAAAAAAAGATACCATGCTGGGAGAAAAAGCATTGAAAGAAGTACTCATCGATCAAATGCATTCCTCGTTAACTGCAATTGCTAATCGTTTATGGAACAAACTAAAAAACTTCAGACAGGGCATACCTGCCAGCGATGATACTACTTTACTGCTATTAAGATATTTGGGGAAATGAAAGATTTCCTGAAATCTTACTTCAATAACTCAAGCGTGGCAGCCTTTACCGAATCATAAGCTACTCTGTTGCTATCCAAGACGGGTTCTACGGGTGCAGCTTCAACCCTCAGTGGATTGATGGCTTTACCATTTTTATAAAACCTGAAATCGAGGTGAGGTCCCGTGGATAATCCGGTTGATCCCACATAGCCAATTAAATCGCCCTGCTTTACATAAACGCCTGTTTTAATTCCTTTGGCAAAGCTTTTTAGGTGTAAATAGGCCGTAGAGTAAACTCCGTTATGTCTGATTTTTATTATGTTTCCAGCACCCCTGTTGTAGCCCCTTGCAGCCTTAATAATTTTTCCATCACCAATGGCGTATACCGGTGTACCTGACGGAGCAGCATAATCCACGCCATGGTGGGGCCGATAAATCTTTAAAACAGGGTGCAGCCGGCTATGGGAGAAGCCGGAGCTTATGCGTGAAAATTTAAGCGGGGCTTTCAGGAAAGCTTTTCGCAAGCTGTTTCCTTCCAGGTCGTAGTAGCTTTCAATACCCCCCTGAGTAAAGGGCACAGCATAAAAATCATGATCGACATGTCGAAAATAAGCGGCATGTATTTTCCCACATCCCAGCGATATGGTGTCCACCAGTTCTTCATCACACACTACACTAAAGCTATCGCCTACCTGTAAACCAAAAAAATCGATGCTCCAGGCATAAATATCTGAAAGATCGTTGGCCAGCATGGGGTTTATGCCATTGTCGATCATTGCGTTCCATAGTGAAGTTTCTATCTTACCTTTGTAATGACGCTGGATAATGGTAATGTCCTTTTGCCCGTTTTCTGCCCACACACTATCAAAGAAGCATAACTTATTAAAGTCAACCAGTGTATGTTCGTATACGAAATAGCGGAGTGTTTCAGTTGAATCTTTGTCGAAGAACAGCACATATTTGTTGCCAGCACGAATTTTTCTCAAATCGAACGAATCACGCGGAATATTCAGTAACTGTTGAAAAGCACCTTTTGGCAGATTGTATTCCCTGAGCAGGTTTCCAAGCGTCTGGTTGCGTTTAATCTTTCCTTCAGCAATATTGAAAGAGTCAAGTGGGATTCCATATAATTTTGGAATTTCAATCATCACACTGTCTGGTTCGGCTTCGATTAAAATTCCATTATTAGGAATATGATGGTATTTATAA
>DNTK01000578.1 GCA_003508755.1 Bacteroidales bacterium
CCATCACTTACACAAGCCGTTAGGCACAAGGCGGGTGCTATGCTCTGGTGCTTTGATTTTGATGATTGATTTTTGAATTTTTCGATTAAACAAACTGATATCTAATGATAGGCCAACGCGCAAAAGCAAAAGTGTTCAAGCGCATCCCACAACCATCCCTTCGCTTTCTCACACTTGCTTTTTTTGCCGGCACACATACTTAGGGGTTTTGATTTTAGAATTGTCTGATATAAAAAACAAATAACTTTATGGAATCGGACAAACAACTGCACCCCACAAGAAAGATGAATTACAATATGCATTTAAAATCTCTCAAACGAAAGACAATAATTCTCTTAACAACTCTGCTTTTTTCATTCAGTTTTACTTTTGGACAAAAGTTAATTGAAAGCCGACAAACAAGTTATTATACCTATATCTACAAAATAACTGATAAGCAAGCTAAGAAGATTTATAAAAAAGATATCTGGAAAGTTGACACCACTTTTTTCCATACGTTGGTCGATTCTTTTCCAACAGATGGTCAATATTATGGCAAACTTCAACAAGGCCACTATTTAAAAACGTTTGCAGAGAAAAATAAACAAAAGCTTTCTATTACAACTGTCCAGGATTTTGATGTTTTTATCTTTAACAACAACACTGATTTATGCATCCAAGTATTTGATTTAAAAGGAAATCTAATAGATGATGCTGGAGTTTGTGTTCGATGGGAAAAACTTAGTTTCAACAAAAAAACACAGTCCTATCTTGATAAGAAATCCAATCAAAAAGGATTAATGAAAGTTACCTATAATGGATTCACTGCCTATTATGACCTTTCCAGACAATATAACAACTCGTTTATAAAGAGAGGAACCCGAAAAGTAGTTTATGGCACTCCTATAAAATATGTATGGATGCCTGTAAACTTTATAATATTTCTTCCAATAGATGGAGTAAAATCAATTGTAAAAGGTTGGCCTCAAGGCACTATTTATAGAACCAAGAATTTCTTTGCTAAGTCCTATAAAAGAATTGCATGTTTGTTCGATGATTACTACTGCGATTATTACACATACAACAAATTCAGAAATAAGCATACCGGTTACATGGTATTCAATAAACCTAAGTACTTGCCTGGTGATACTGTTAAATTTAAAGCCTATTTAGTGACTAAAAAGGGAAATCCAATTGATAAGAATGTTCATGTAATATTACAAAACTATAGAAAAGATATTGAATTAACCGAATTAGCTCCGTATAACCGTGGTGGTTATAAATACGAATTTTATTTACATGATTCTCTACAGCTACAACTTGACCGGAATTATACAATTAGTTTACAAGTTAATGACCGAAAAGAATATATAAACGGCTCTTTTAAATATGAAGATTACGAATTATCAAAGAACCAACTTTTATTAAGAGTAGATAATAAGGAGCATTTTCGTGATAAAAGAATCACAGTATATGCAAAAGGTACAGATGAAAATGATTTGAACCTAATGGATGCAAGACTTGAAGTATTATTGATTCCTAAATCAATTAATAAGTATTTTAAGAATCATGTTTTTATTCCTGACACATTACTCTTCCTGAAAAAGAAACTTAATCCGACAAATGAAACCGAATTAGTATTATCAGATTCAATATTTCCTAAAGCAAATTTTGAATATGACATACATGTCAGGATGCTAACTTCTGACAATGAATCTATAACCGAAAATGAGGAAATCTCATACTTCTATGAATCTGAAAAATTCGATATTGAATTAAAAACTGACTCCATACAATTTGAGTATATAAAAAACGGAGAAACAGAAATAAAGAAGGTAAATATTTATTCAGAAGATAATTTTGGTAATAAAACTTCAATTTATAAAGGACTAGCTCCTTGTGCGATTGAATTAAATCCTTACTACGCTAACTATACAATTCAGACAGATTCTATCTCAGAAACTCTTAATATTTCCGATGAATCATCATTACTTCAATGTTTTTCAGAAAGAACCAAGGATTCGGTTTATATAGTCGTCAATAATCCACGTAAGATTCCATTCATTTACAATATTTACAAAAAGAATAGCCAACAAACATTTGGGTACTCCGATTCCTTGAATATTCATGAAAAAACAAATTCAAAACAAAATTATTTTGTGTCAATTCGTTATCTCTGGGGTGGTGAAGTAAAAGAAGAAAATTACAGAGTTCCTTTAATTGATAAGAAACTTAATATTTCAGTAATTCAACCTAAAATAGTCTATCCCGGACAAAAATCACGTATTGACATTTTTGTAACAGACACCGAAGGTAATCCAGTTGAAGGTATTGATTTAACCGCATTTTCATTAACAAAGAAATTTAATTATTCTGCACCAGAACTGCCATATTTGGGTAAGTCGAAGAAAAACAAAAACGTAATTAATAATTTCAATTTTAAAGACTTCAATCTGAATACCCATTCCGGTTTGAAATTAGACTATGATGCATGGAAAATACTGGCAAGCATTGATTCTATAGAATATTATAAATTCATTTATCCCAAAAATTCAATTTATCGATTTGAGTACAACACAATAGATTCAATTACCCAGTTCGCTCCTTTTGTAATTTCAGATGGTGCTATTCAACCTGTTCATGTGATTTATGTAGATAGTAAGCCGGTTTATTTTAGCTGGTCCACTAATACTCGTCCCTACTCATTTATGGTTGATAGTGGTTATCATCAAATTAAACTCAGAACTACCTTTAAGGAGATTACAATTGATAGTTTGTATTTTGAAAAGGGTAAGAAATTGATTTATAGCTTAGATCAAAATTCAGAAAATACAAACATTAAAATAAATAAGGTCGAAGGAAAACTCAGTGATTATGAAAAACGACTTCTTTATAAATACATTGTTCCATATAGAAATAATTTCGGAGAACAATACGCCTATATCAAACAATACGGAAATGTTCAATTACTTAAACCTGAATCAAAATATCAGAGAAATAACTTTGCTGGGCCTCTGGTTGGTAATTTAACATTTCAACTTGTGGATAGTTTTTCAACTATATTTAATCATGAGCCTTTTTTTGAATATGAGTTTTTACCTGCATTACTAAAAATGCGAAACATTGATAATAAAAAGTATCCTGAATACTTATATTGCTATAAGTCCAACCAAGCCTTCACCGATGCTATACTCACCAAGGAAGCGATTGAGAAGCAGTGGAAGGAATATTTGGATTCAAAAAGATATTTGACAGCAAGATACAGGTATCCAAATTCTACGAGTCAAGGTGCGGGTAAACTTTTATTTAATTTTAAAAGAACTGCTGAACCTATTAAAGATATTCCTTTAAATGTTTTGGTTTTCAGGTATGATAATCATGAGTTTCTTAGGGTGTATCCGGGGAATACTTCATTTATACATGAATTGCAAGAGGGATATCATAAACTAATATTCTTTTATTCAGGTGCTAGATATCATATTGAAGACTCGATTTCTATTCAACCAAACGGATTGAATTATTATGAGTTTGAACAACCATCATCATACAAGAAAGATACCTTTAGTTTGTATGTTAGTAATGTCATTGAAGAAATGCTATTTAAACCAAATCCATATTATGAAAATGAAGAAAAAGAATTGAAGCATATTTATAATATGTATCAGCAGCAATTTAAATATACCGGAGTTGGTGATATTGTTGAAGGGTACGTTTATGAAGAGCAAACTGGTGAACCTTTGCCTGGCGTTACGGTAATTATTAAAGGAACGACTTATGGCACCATTACCGACTTAGATGGTTATTATTCCATAAAAGTACCTCCTGGTAATAACATATTAAACTTCTCATTTATAGGCTTTGTTTCCGAAGATAAGCCATTAGGGTATAGTGATATTGTTAATGTTAACCTACGCGCTGATATTTTGAGACTTGAAGAAGTTGTAGTCGTCGGTTACGGCACAACAAAGAAATCCATGGTAACAGGTTCGGTTTCCACAGTCACCTCAAGTAGTCTTTTAGGTGGAATTCCGGGAATTAGTGGAAATATTTCTGAGAGTTTGCAAGGGAAAGTTGCTGGTGTTTCTATCTCATCAAATAGTGGAGTTCCTGGTAGTGCTGTAGAAATTAGTATTAGAGGTTCTTCAACTATTGAATTTGATAAAACTCCTCTCTATATCATTAATGGAAATGTTTATACTGGTGATATTTCTGAGTTAGACCCTGCAATCATTCAAAATATTGAAATCTTAAAAGATGAAAGTGCTACAGCCATTTACGGTTCTAGAGGGGCAAATGGAGTTGTTATAATTGAAACTCAGCCTGGAGCCTTTAAAACTACTGAAGCTTCACTAAAAGGTGCTGAATATGATGATACATTTTTGGAAGCAGCAAGTCAATCAAGCTCAATCCGTGATAATTTTTCAGATTATGCATTCTGGCAACCAAGTTTGATAACTGATCAAAACGGAAACGCAGGTTTTGAAGTAGTTTTCCCTGATGATGTTACCAGTTGGGAAACATTTTATCTTGCCATGAATGGAAAAAGACAATCAGGTCAATCTGAAGGTCTAATAAAATCGTATAAACCGCTTATGGCTCAACTTGCAGTTCCAAGATTTTTAGTGCAAAGCGATACTTCTAATGCAATCGGTAAAGTACTTAACTATACTCCCGATTCGGTTGTAGTTGAGACAAAATTTGAAGTCGATGGAAAAGAAATGCTAAATACTTTAAGATTTTGTACTAACTCATTGATTGATACACTTTCCTTCTTTGCTTCGTCTGATTCTGTTGAACTAAAATATTATCTCGAAACAGAAGATGGCTATTTTGATGGTGAACAACGGAATATCCCTGTTTTCCCTAAAGGACTAGAAGCAACAAAAGGTGATTTTTATGTACTGGATAAAGACACTTCTATTCACTTGCAGTTTGATTCAACATTAGGAACTGTGAGCCTTTATGCTCGGGCGGATATTCTTAATGTTATAGAAGATGAAATTAGCCATTTGATTAAATATAAATATTCCTGCAATGAACAATTGGCTTCAAAATTAAAAGCTCTGCTTGCAGAAAGGAATATTGCATATTTTAGGGGTGAGAAATTCAAGCATGATAATGAGGTTGAAAAACTAATCAGGTTATTAAAGAAAAACCAGAAGGAAAATGGTTTATGGGGTTGGTGGAAGAATTCAGATGAAAGCTTATGGATTAGTTTGCACATATTAGAAGCCATTACACATGCAGAGCAGCTCGGCTACAGAACTTCAGTTAATAAAAGTCAGATTACAGAATTACTAATATGGGAGTTAGAGAGTTCTCCTGATTTCTATGAGAAAATACGAATACTTAAAATTCTGAATCTTTTAGGGGCTAAAATTAATAATCAACTCTATATTTCTGATTTGGAAAGAACTAAAAATATTCCATTAAATGGCCTACTCAGTTTAATTGAGTTGAAACAACTTTGTGGTATTGTTTACAATTTAGATACGCTGGATTACTATGAAAATTCAACCTTAATTGGAAATGTTTATTATTCCGATGAAAATCAGGTAACGAATCTGTTAAATAATGATATTCAAAACACATTATTAGTATATAAAATTATAAAGGTCGATTCTACTACAGATAGTCAAAGATTAACCGAGATTCAAAATTACTTTCTTGAGAACAGAAAGAATGGTTATTGGAGAAACACATATGAATCTGCTCAAATCATAGAGACCTTATTGCCTGATTTATTAAAAGGTCAATCTGAATTAAGCAAGCCTGAATTGTCCTTAAAAGGAGATATCAATAGAACAATTTCTGAATTTCCTTTTGAAATGAATATAGATCCAACTCATGAAGTTGAAGTGTCAAAAACAGGAGTCTTTCCGGTATATTTTACCTCCTATCAAAGATATTGGGATAATACCCCAATCTTAAAAATGGAAGACTTTGAGATTTCAACAAGTTTTGATAATAAGTCAATGTCATTATTAGATGCAGGACAGGAGACCAAGCTAATAACAAAAGTAATGGTTAAAAAAGACGCTGAATATGTAATGATTAATATTCCAATCCCTGGAGGTTGTTCATATTCTGATAAGAAGAATAATTTACGAAATGAATCACATAGAGAATATTTTAAGAATGAAACAACAATCTTCTGTGATTATTTACCAAAAGGCGAATATACTTTTGAAATTGAATTGATTCCAAGGTATTCCGGTTCATATACAATTAATCCTGCAAAGATTGAGTTGATGTATTTCCCAACTTTTAATGCAAACAATGAAATAAAAACGATTAAGATAAAATGATTTCATCCAATACCCTTTCTGCTTTCAGGAGCATATGAGAACTCTTGTTAATGTATATTGGTTAAGTAGTCATTTTAGTATTATTTGTATTTTTTTGTATATTGCAATACATCAAACCGTTATTACCAATACAACTATATAACTTAAGTTCAATTAAACATTTAATTTTATGTCACTAAATCGTAATTACAATTACAAAGATGTCGACATGTTAATGGCATCAAAAACTATCGCAGAAAGTTTCAAAGCGAACATTTCAGAATTATCAACAACCCGTACTGATTGGACGGAACAATACGCCGATGAGCTCATTGGTCGTATCGATTCAGCAATCGAAAACAACTTAGGTGTTGATGTTAAAAAGGTATTACGTGATGCAACAGCATCATTAGTTGCAATCCAAATACCAGCTAAGCGTGATCTGTCCTATTTTAAAACCCAAGTCGATGATGATTTTAAGAAGGATTCATCTAAGAAGAATGAGATTCTTAAAACACTTGGATTTTCAAAGCACCTGAAAGGTGTTCAGAAAGGAAACCAGGAATCTCTTTTACAGTTACTTTACACATTTCGTACTAACATAACCGCTTCTCTAAGAGCGGATATTACATCCCAAGGAATGAATCCAACATTAATTGATAAGATTGTTGATTATGCCGATACTTTTAGAGAAGCAAATACAATTCAGGAAAACCTGAAAGAGACAACGAAAGAGATAACACAAGAAATAACTAGCACATTCAACGCAATATATGATGAGATAGTTGGCATCTGCAAAAAGGCTTCGGTGTTCTATCAATACGAACCTTTAAAGAAAGAACAGTTTACTTTCAGCAAAGCTATTGCTAATCTTGGCGCTGCTAGAAAAGTAGCAGAAGAAGCTATCTAATCCACGAGGATTTTAAACCTATCGGCTTTGCATTAAGCCGGTAGGTTCTTTTAAGCAACTGCTTTTTAGATTATAGGACTTCATTTGTGATTGTTAGTTACAGATTCTAAGACTTAGACATAAACTTGACATTGTTAGTTCATTATCTGGTAGACTTAGTTAAGCATCCGAACAACATAGGAGCAGATTCTAACACATAGCTGTTAATCTGATAAACATAGGACTTAATTTGAATAAGATAGGTGAAGATTTGAACAAGATAGGACATCATCTGGCAGACATAGGACATTATCTGGCAATTTTAAACATGACTTTTTTTGAATTCTCATAGCGTCCCTTCTGCTTTCAGGCACATTTAGCAAAACACGCAAGTCAGCGCACAAGCAATATTCGCTAAAAGAGCCTTCAAGCCCATCCCGCAAATGCATAGCCAGCACCTTCGTATTAAATAGTTCATTCATTCAAGGGGTGCTAAATTGTAAGTTGATGTGCATTTAATTGAGGTTGCCCAGTGCCTAACATCATGTATAGCAAATTGGGCGGATGGCAGGGTTTCAAATGTTTTAGCTATCTTGTAGCCACGCCAAATCGTTGCATTTGGCTTTAAAAAATGAATAAAACAAAAGCAAAATACAACGCTAAGGCTAATAGCAAATTGATAAGTATGTGCTTCCTATTGCCCAACTTGCCATACACCTTCCGTTATGCCCAAGGCTCAGCA
>DNTK01000245.1 GCA_003508755.1 Bacteroidales bacterium
GCATAAATAGATAGCCCGTATTTTTAAAGGGTTGAGCATAGGGTATATTCGCAATTAATACTAAGCTACTACAATTTTTTATTGGATTCTGATATCCGGATATACAAAAAACCACCACATCGAGGGATGCAGTGGTTTTCATTTTATGCTGAAATATGAATTATCGCATCAGGGGGTCGGCACCGATGGTGCCTTCTATTTCATCTATAAAACTGGCCGACTCACAAAAAGCAAGGCGCTCTTTAGCTTTTGCAAGGCGCTCCTTAATGTTCATTTTTGCAACCAGCTCAACATTTTCTGTTCCGGCAATAAAATTCTCAAGGTATTCAACCTGGTTCTTAATGGTAGCCACAGATTTTTCTTGCTTAAGCTTCAGGCGCTCCCGGTACCAGTCGCTTTTAATTACATTTTCGCGTTCAAACATAGCACGCAACTCAGGATGGTCGATGGTTTTTCCTTCATACTCACCATACGCCATAATGTGAAGCAATACTTTAAGCGGTGGAATAGCCGATTCAACACTGTTATCTTCGAAATAGGCCAATGCCACTTTCTTTTGTGCTTCAACAATGTTTTTAATACCATCCACATAGTCTTCCATGTTCTGAAGTTCCGGCTTAAGCATCTCCTCGCTAAACACAGTTAATGGTTCATCGAACAAGCGATTCATACAACGGAAAGCAAAAGTTTCAGTAATGCGGTAGCCTAAACGGCTTGCCAGTATTTTTTGTCCTTTGTATTCAAAATCCTCGAGTTTCTCAAGAGAGCCATTTGCGATCAGTTTCTTCGCATCGCGATCTTCAGGCACAAGCCGAGCCCATATTTCCGGTACAAGAATACTTATATCGTGGTCGAAACGGTAATCACCACCTACGTAACCAGCCGCAGAACTGAAACCCTGGTATTCGGTTAAGATAAACGAAAGCAATGCGTTATTCAAGTCTGTGGTAGGAACAAGCATGTTAAACGGCCCTTTTGTGAGTGCTCCCTCTGAACCGGCACCTGTTGTGGAGGGCGATTTACCGGTAAGGCTGCAAACGAAGTCCATAAACAGTTCAGGAAGATCCTGATAATGAATAGGATTGTAAACCGCTAAAGGACGAATACCCGCAGCTCTGTCAGCAGGATTGTTCCGACGTCCCGGCAATACAGCATTAACGGGAAAGTGCACTGGATCTTCTTTCTGAATCTTTCGATGTACACGTATTCCAACTTCAGCAAGGTACGAGTTGATGTTTGCTTCTTTAAACTTGTTTTTCTCAAGATAGCGGGGATTATTAGTAGGCGTTCCATCAACTATACGTGTGTGCGATGGCGTTACAAAATAATGATCCTTTTCGCTTTCGGCAACCTTTGTAATGAAGTCTTTTACTGGTTGTGTGTATTTATCGAAGTTAATAGCATCTTCCATCAACTCAATGGCAGCCTCTTTTGTAAGCGGCTCGTAATTGGTTAGGAAAGTGCCCGGCGAAACAATATCAGCCTCGGCGCCTTTATCATAACCACGAATTACTGCCTCATCGGGGCGTTGGAAAAGGTGGCTTTCGCAGTTGGTGGTAATCTTGATACTCTTGTTGTAGTATTCCTGGTTTAAATTGTTAAAAATTCTGCTTGGAAGTGTAATCGAAGCTGTAATATCATCTTCCATCTGAATTTTAGCACTTGGAATAAAATCAGAGCGCAGCTTGTGGAGGAGCCAGTTTCCATCCTGGGTAAATCCTAGCCGTACATAACTTGCTGCAACCGGACTATTTTTGTAGAGCAGGGCATTTCCATGTCGGCCATTTACCATTTCTACACTAAACTGTTCCTTCCAATTGCTGGTAGTTTCGTCGGCGCGGTATAAACGCTTTACCAGCAGGGCAAACGAACGTACATGATTGGGTAAATCCTGCAAGAATTTATTGTAAGCATCACTGTACTGGTCCGAAGGGGTAAGTAATTTTACCGCTGAGCCTAATGTGCGTTGCGGGCTTAAGAAAGGGCGTGATGGATCGGCATCCGGACGGATATTTAACCAACGATCGGAATAGTCTTTATTGATTATCATATCCACCATTTTGAAGTCCTCGTCTAAATCTTTAATGTAGAATGCACCATATTTGATGGCATTCTGCATCGACTTCGATATTTCTGATTTACCTCCACCCGAAACTGTACTGGGTTTATGGCAGAACATACCTTCCGGATCGGTTGCCACGATGCGCCACATTTGCTGCGAAGGGTGTTTAACCAGCTGAAATTTATGCCCGGTCGGGTGAACGTATATTATCTCCGGAGAAAGCTTTAGGCTCACTAATTTTCCATTAAGCTCCCAGCTTACCGAATTTTTAGCGATATCAAAATCGGCATATTCCGGGATGTAATAAATGTTCGGATAGTTTTTGTCGATGGCGTAATTTTCTGCTTGCACTTCAATGCGGTCGGCTAATAGCTCTTTGACCTCTTCGAATGAGAATGTGCCTTTGTCCTTGAACTTATTGGTAAAGACGGTACCAAAGACTTTATCGCTCATGTTGGCACGCGGGAATGCAATCGCACCACCGGCATGCTCTTCTTCTACCAAACCATACATGTTTGCTGCATAGCCAATTTGGGTTTTTATCTCTTTTTTCGAGTATCCATAATAGTTATCGGCTATGAGTGTAATGACCTGTCCCTTATCATTCCGGCATGTCAGTTTAAAGGCTCCGCCATCGTTGTAAAGCTCATTATCGTCTTTATAGCACATTCCGTCCTTGCGTTGTCGTGCGGTTGCATCATCGAAATGTGGCAGGCCGATGGCTTTTTTCTTCATTTTGGTCAGGTGTGGTGCCAGAATAATACAGCCCGTATGGCCTGTCCAGTGCTCAATATCAAGTGCTGCATCGTTAATGGCCAGGTTGGGGTCACCACCATTTCCAAATATCGATTCTACAAAATCGAGGTTACTTACAAGGCTTCCC